>CAZVCQ010000254.1:0-5040 GCA_964626085.1 uncultured bacterium | reverse complement strand
ACTATGCAATGACGCAGTGCTCGAGGTTGGTTCCGACGGCCGCCACCGGGCGATCGGCGATCCGACCGAGGGTGCCCTGGTGGTCGCTGCCAGCCGGTTCGGCTTCAGCAAGCCCGAACTGGAGCTGGCGCTCCCCCGGGTCGCGGAAGTGCCGTTCAGCTCCGAGCGCAAGCGCATGACGACCGTGCACCGACTGGACCGCGTTCGTGGCGGACGGCCAGTGGAGGTCATGGCGGCCCTGGCTGGCACCGCCTCCCATGTGGCAGTGATGAAGGGCGCGGTGGACGTAATCCTGGCAGACACCGTCGGTGTTCTCTCCGGCGATTCGGTAGTGCCCATGGACGCCGACGTGCGCGCACGCGTCGCGGCGGCCAATGACCGGCTGGCCCAGAGCGGGATGCGCGTGCTCGGGCTGGCAATTCGCCCGCTGGCCGACGTGCCGGCGGCGGCCGGCGGGCAGGCCATCGAGCGGGACATGCTGTTCGTCGGGATGGTCGCGATGATCGACCCGGCCCGGGCCGAGGTGAAAGCCGCGGTCGCGACGTGCCGGGCGGCCGGCATACGACCCGTGATGATAACCGGTGACCACCCGCTGACCGCGCGCTACATCGCCTCGGAACTGAAAATGGCCGCCGCCGATTCCGACGTGCTTACCGGCGTCGAGTTGTCGCGTGCGTCCGCCGGCGAGTTGGGAGACATCGTGGAGCGGACGCCGGTCTACGCGCGAGTCGCGCCCGAGCACAAGCTGGCAATCGTCGAGGCGCTGCAGAAGAATGGTCACATCGTGGCGATGACCGGCGACGGCGTGAACGACGCGCCGGCGCTCAGGAGGGCCGACATCGGTGTCGCAATGGGCATCACCGGCACCGATGTCTCCAAGGAAGCCGCCGACATGGTCCTGCTCGACGACAACTTCTCAACGATCGTGGCGGCGGTCGAAGAGGGTCGAGTCATCTACGATAACATCCGCAAGTTCCTCAAGTACACGTTGACGTCCAACGCAGGTGAGATATGGGTGATGCTGCTTGCGCCGTTCCTGGGCATGCCAATGGCTCTGCTCCCGGTTCAGATTCTGTGGGTTAACCTCGTGACCGACGGCCTGCCCGGCCTCGCCCTGACGGTCGAGCCGGCCGAAAGGAACACGATGCACCGGCGTCCCTACCACCCATCGGATAACATCTTCGGCCGGGGTCTGGCCATCGACGTCGTGTGGGTCGGGTTGATGATGGGGCTGACCTCGCTGGTCGTCGGCTACGTGTCGTGGTTGATGAACCACCAGGGCCACTGGCAGACGATGATCTTCACGACCCTTACGATGGGGCAGATGGGCAACGCGCTAGCCACTCGGTCCGAGTGCGATTCGCTTTTCTCCGCTGGCCGGAAGGCGAACTACCTGCTGTACGCAACCGTGGTGCTGACCCTCGGGCTGCAGCTGGCGGTGACCTACCTCCCGTTCCTGCAGCGGGTGTTCTACACGACGGGGCTGACTTGGCTGGAACTCTTCGTCAGCCTGGCAGTGAGCACGGCGGTCTTCTGGTCCGTCGAACTGGTCAAGCTGGTGCAGCGGGCGAGGGACCGACGCCGGGTGCGCACCGCCTGAGTCTCGGCAGGCAGGCGTCAAATGGGGCAGGTGGGCAGTCTGGCTGGCGTCACGAATCTCCTGCTTGACAGATAGGGGAGAGGCATGTCTAATGATGTGGTCTCATTCGAACTCGGTGGTTATGGATGCTGAGGGACCCGTCCTCAGCCGACATCCGGCTGCAACAGGAGGCCGGCCGGATGCCGCACAGGGAATGTCGCCTCCAGCCAAACAGGGAGGAAGAATGCCCAGAACTATGCTGGTTCTGATATTCAGCGCCGCGATGCTGGCCACGGGCGGCTTCGCGGACACCAACGGTCTGATCGCCGTGCCGACTCCCCTCGCAGGAAACGCGGGGTCCGTCATCCACTGGGACAAGTTCTACGACCGGTCCGGCAATCTGTTGCCCGGCGAACCGGGGGATGCGGTCGGCACCGACTCGCTCTACTGGAAAGACTACAGCAGTACCACCCACCTGAAGTCGTCGGCGAAGGCTCAGGATCCGTCTCCGGCCGATCGGACGGCGATGTCGTTCCACAACGCTTCGTCCACGACGTGCATGGACCCGACCGGCGACTATGTCTATGAGGTGGACGGTACCAGCCTGTATCGGTTCAGCACGGTCAACGGCGCGATGACGACTTACTCCCTTTCGTACACGGGGGGGCTTGGTTGCGCGACCGACGGCCAGTACATCTATCGTCCGAACGGCACAACGATGTACAAGTACACGATGACCGGCACCTACGTCAATTCGACGACGACGAACTACTCCTGCGACGCCTATACGATATCCTGCTGCCGGGATACGGTCTGGCTCACCGACGACCGCTACACCGGCGTGAACCTCTATGGCTATGCCTGCTCCAAGTTCACCGGCGGCAGCATCAGCAATGACGCCACGTGGAACGTGGGCACCGGCACCAACGGCGTCGGCAACGTCGCATGGGACGGCGACTACTATTACGTGCCCTGGATCGGTACGCACCCCATCACGTTCAAGCGATTCTACGCCGACCGGACGCTCTATTCGACCGGCACGGTGAGCATCGACCCGCGCAGCGTGATGTCCTCCGTGCTGAGCAGGCGGCAGGTGGCGCAGGATTCGCTCTACTGGAAGCTTATCACCAGCGCGACGAACCTCTACTCGTCGCCCAAGGCCCAGGATGCGACGCCGGACCAGCCAACGCCGCTCGCCTGGCAGAACAGCCAGTCCGTGTCGTGCATGACCCCGGACGGACATTACACGTTCGAGGTGTCTGGCACGAACATGCGGCGGACCGACCTCTCGACCGGCGCCGTCGCCAACTACACCCTCGCCAACGCCGGCGAAGGCACGTGTGGCACCGACGGGCAGTACGTCTATGTCCCGAACGGCACCACGATGCGCAAGTACTCCCTGACCGGGGTCCTTGTGAGCACGACCACGATGAACTACGCTCCGCGCATCGGCTACAGTTTCGGGGTCGCCAACGACACGGTCTGGCTTACCCCTGCCGATACCGGCACGACGTGGTACGGCTATGCCTGCTCGAACTTCACCGGCGGCAGCATAACGAACGATGCGACCTGGGCCACGGCCGGCGGTGGCCATGTCGGGATGACGGTGGCCTACGATGGTCAGTACTACTACATGACCTGGGGCGGCACCAGCAGCAACACGCTCCTGCGTTTCTACGGAGATCGTACGCTCTACTCGACCGGCACGGTGACCGGCGACGCCCGGAGCGTGATGTGCAAGACGCTGCGTCCCCTGATGATTGTGAGCACCGACGCTGAGAGCTACCGGGCCGAACTGGCCGAGACCCTCAAAGTCGCGAGCGGCGGCATCCTCGACGGCATCGGCACCTATGACGTCGGGACGAACGCGACATTCCCGGCAACCGAGTGGTACAACGGCGGGTGCCGGGTGATACTTGAGTTCTCCGGTTCACCTCTTCCCAATGACCCCATTCTGCTCGGTGACAGCCTTGCGAAGTTCGTTGACTTGGGCGGCCGGGTCGTCACCGCGGTGTGGGCGGACGCCGGAGCCGCCAACCTCGCGGGTCGGTATGTGAGCCAGTACATGCCGTTCACATCGCAGACCAATCCCGGGGTCGCCGGCAGCATGGGCACGGTCCACGACCCGCTCCATCCGATAATGGAAGGCGTGACTGCGATATCGGTGAGCAGTGCGATAACCGGCAACACCCACTCCACGCTGCGCAGCCCGAACTGCGTCTGCCTGGCCGAGTGGGACAGCGGCAACCGTTCGGTCGCGGCCTACCTCGACAGCGCGGACGTGCGGCTCGCGTCGGTCGGCTTCGCGCCGTTCACGGTCTACTCCGGGGCCACGGGCCAGTGGGCGA
Source organism: uncultured bacterium (assembly GCA_964626085.1). Taxonomy (GTDB): domain Bacteria; phylum Hydrothermota; class Tepidihabitantia; order Tepidihabitantales; family Tepidihabitantaceae; genus UBA2258. The sequence continues at coordinate 1,113 of CAZVCQ010000254.1, read as the reverse complement.
AGCTGCTGGTCAATGCGATTCTCTGGGTCTGGCCGGGGATGCCGACTATCAATGTAACCGCGCCCGATACCGGGAGCGTCTGGGACGTCGGTTCATCGCACGACATCACCTGGACCGCGGCCAACGGGCCGATTACCAAGGACTCGATTGTCTACAGCAACGACAACGGTGCAACCTGGAACTTCGTAGACAAGCATAGCGGGTCGCGCACGAGCTACGCCTGGACGATACCCAACAGCCCGAGTACGGACTGCTACGTCAGGGTATTCTCATGGAACGCAATCGGGTCGGCCTCCGGCGTGTCCGGCCGGTTCGAAATCGAGCCGGCGGGCGGAATCGAGCAGCCCGAGAACAACGCCCTGCCGCTGGCGTTCGCCCTGTACCAGTCCTACCCGAACCCATCGGCAGCGGGTGCGCAGCTCCGTTATGCCCTGCCGCGGCCGGCGCAGGTCGAGCTGCGGATCTACGACGTTGCCGGCACGCTGGTGCGGCGACTGGTGGACGGCGTACAACCAGCCGGCTACCGACACGCGTACTGGAACGGGTGTGACGACCGGGGTCGCCGGGTCGCGCCCGGCGTCTACTACTGCCGGTTCCGGGCCGGCGACTTCACTGCCGCTCAGAAGCTGGTTGTGCGAAGGTAGGAGATAGAATACAGTAGGCAGTAGACAGGGCAAAGGATACAGGTCGGGGCGGCCCTCGGGCCGCCCCTGACCGTCACAGCAGTGTTGACAAGCGCGGTGCGGGGTTTTGCAGGCGAGTGACTAGGCTCGCGGGCTCCGCCCCCGGAGGATCAGGCCCGCCAGAGTCACGAGCATGCCTCCCAGAAGGAACACCATATTCAGAACCCCGCCGGCACGGGACAGCACGCCGTAGAGCCCGAATCCGGCTGCAGCCAGTCCCGCGACGCAGGTGACGGTGTTTACCTTCCTTGAACTCAGCCGCGGCCGGGCCGGCCTTGCGGAAGGCGCCATCTTCGCGTCATCAGGCATCGGGCTTTCTATATGCACTGCCAAGAATACCCTCCCCGTCTGGCGTGTCAAATGGGCATGTATAAGAGAGAGTCACGAGCAGTCCAGTGTCGCGGCAATGATTGACCGAGCCGACTTATGA
>CAZVCQ010000253.1:0-5044 GCA_964626085.1 uncultured bacterium | reverse complement strand
AGTCAGACGGACAAACCTCCGGCGCACTCTGCATTCTGGTTTCTGCATTCTGAATTCTGCTCTATTGGAGTCCTCTATCTTGCCCGGCCCGTGTTCTGGGCGTCGTGCTGGAACGTCGGCCAAATGGACTGGGCCGGAGCGCTCACGCCGCCCACGCACCAACCCCGGTAGCCGTCGCCGACGTAGATCAGGCCACTCGCGGCGACCTTGGGTGCGGAGAGCGGGTACTCCGGGTCGGACAGTCCTTCGCCGAGACCGCAGGCCCACCGCCGCGTGCCGTCCGGGTAGACCGCATAGAGCGAATCTGTGCCCTGCAGCGCGAGTCGCTTCTTGCCTGGCACGACCAGTACGTAGACGTAGCCGTCGACCGTGAGCGCCGGCGTCGATAGGACACCGCTCAACGGTGGGGTGAATGTCCACAGCTTGTCGAAGTCGGGACTGAGCTTGGTCAGCACGCCGCCGCCGCTGATGAAGATGCTCCCGTCCGGGCCGACCACCGGCCCCGATGCGTCCTGCCCGACGGTGATGGAGTACCCGGCGCTTCCGGTCGTCAGGTCGACGGACTGGAGCGCACCGGCGTCGGACACGACGTAGAGCCGGTTCCGGCTCGGGTCAATCGCGGGCGCCTGGACCGACGGGACGCTGAGATTGTACGTCCACTTCTGACTGCCGTCTGCCGGATTGATAGCGTAGACCATGCCATCCTGGTTCACGGCGTAGACGATGCCGTCAGTCCCGACGACCGGTGCCGAGTTTCCGCCTCCGGAGGGGAATGTCCAGGCAGTCGTGCCGTCCGAGCGCAGAGCTATGACCATGGAATCCGCGGTCTGGAAGTAGGCCGTGCCGTCAGCTCCGAGCGCGCCGGTCGCCCACACCTGTCCGCCGACGGAGTCGGCCCATTTGACCGTGCCGTCAGGATTGAACGCGTATATGGAGTCATTCGTGCAGCCAATCAGGATGGTGCCGTCGTCGGCGAGCACGGGCGCGGCCGTTATCTGGTCCAGGTCGGGCAGCACGAACTTCCAGGCGATGCTGCCGGACGGATTGCAGGCAATAAGGGCGCCGTAGTCGCAGGCGATGTAGGCGGTATTGCCGGAGCCGATGGCAAAGGAGTTGAGGCTGAAGTCCGACGAGTCCTCAATGTCTTCAGGGTCGGTGAAGCCGATGGACCACGCGACGTTGCCCTCGGATACGACGCTGATGCTCAACGGTTCGGACCAGCCCGACGCCCGCTTGCTGTTCTTGGCCCGCACCTTGATCTTGAACGAACCGAGATTGGCGTAGGAGTGCGTGTCGGCGTACGGCACATTGCCGTCCAAGAACTGCGACCACTCGGACTTGATGTCGTCGCCCCAGTCGAACTGGTACGAAACCTGGACGCCCGACGCGTCGGTGGTGGAAGTCGTGCACGCCGAGGCGATGTCGCGCAACCACTGGGTCGGGCCCTTCGGGGCGTCCGGAACCAGCGGCGCCTTGCCGCAGGCGCCGACCAGCAACGCGGCCAGCGCGACGAGCAGAATCGGCGGGAGTCTTTTGGATTTCATGCTTCCTCCATAGCTATCGTATTGCCCTGCCGCAGTAGGCCGTGAAACCGGCTGTTAGAGGCGGGATTGGCCTCTGCAGGCAAGGGACAAGGATAGCCGGGAAACAGCCTCTGTCAATTGCTGCGGGAAAGCCACTGGGAGAGGGAATTGAGGTGAGGGATCGAGACATCAAGGGATCGAGCGCTGGATGCCCAGTCGCTTAACCCTTCGCCGCTTGGTCACTGCGGTGTATGAGAGAAGGACGGGCCCTCTGGAGAGGGCCCGTCGCTGCTATGAGGTCTCAGGCCTAGCGCACCATCTTGCCGGTATTCGAGAGGTCCTTCTGCCATTTGGGCCAGGGTGCCGCCCCGTCGAGCGGACCTGCGACGTAGCCGGCCACGCAGAAGAGTGCAGCCTGGCCGACCACGATGATGTCGCCGGTAGACGTGATGGACGGGTTCGGGTCGTAGTCGAGCAACTGCAGCCTCCTCGGCGGGTGCGAGCTGCCGCTGCGCCCGCCGCCGGGCAGGTAGTAGTTGCAGTCGCAGGCCCAGATCTTCGTCCCGTCGGCCTGATTCAGGCAATAGAGCACGTCGTCGTCGCTCTGGAAGTACACGTAGCCGTTGGCCGCGACAATCGGGGTGGTGTTGAACGACAAGCCCTGGGCGAGTGACTTCTGCCAGTTGATGGCGCCGGTTGCCGGGTCGATGGAATAGACCGTGCCGAAGCTGGTGCCCACAAAGAGCGCAGACTGGCCAAGGGCAGGCCGGGCCCCCTCGGCATCCAAGGTAGCGGTCCACTTGATGGTGCTATCCGGGTTGACCGCGTACAGGTTGGCGGCATCCGTACCGCAATAGACCGTGCCGTCGCTGCCGATTATCGGCCCATTTACTTCGCCGATCGGTGTCGCGAGCTGGAGGCGCCAATATGGCGCGAGGTTGGCGTCGAGCTTGATCAAGTAGCCGGAGTCGGTGCCGAAGTACACGCTGCCGTCCACATCGATTGCCGGCGCGTCGACGACAGACTGGTTATGGAGTTCGTATGTGGGACCCGGCGTGACCGACCCGCCGGCATCAGTGAACTTGTACAGCCGGTTCAGGGTGTCCACGTCCTGTTCGCGACCGACATAGATGTCGGAGCCGTTGATTGCCGGTGCGCCAAACGTGTTGAAAGGTTCGGAATCCTCCGGGGCTACGTTCGGCCACCGCCACATACGGTCCAGACCGGCGAGAGACAGCGCGTAGAGCTCACCCTCGTCGCTGCTGACGATGACATTGCCGGTGGCGGTGCAGAGGGCGGGACCGCCGATGAACTCGTATTCCGACCACTGGGTCGTGGCGTTCCTTACGGCTTTGCCCTTGTTGACTGTGATTTTGTAGAACTTGTAGTCGTCCCAGCAGTAGCTCATCACGACTTCGTTCGTGCCGTCATTGGCCACGAGCGCTGAAGTGGACATCGCGCCCTCTTCGGCGCTCCGCCAATACCACTTCACGCCGCCCTCAAGGCCGACCGGCAGGCGGACCGTGTCCGGTAACGACTTCGTGCCTTTCCAGTCCTGGACCCGGACTATCACTTTTGCGGTTTCAACCGTCGTGAAGACGTGGCTGACCGTGAATTCGCAGGGCGAGGGGGTGAGCTCAGTGGTGGTATCGCCGGACGGCCACTTCACGATGGCGCGGAGGCTGTCGCCGTCCGGGTCGTGGCCGTAGACGGTGATGTTGGTTTCGACACCCTTCACCGCGACCGGCGGGAGATACACGGAGTCAACCACCGGTGCATCGTTCGGGTTGACCTTCACCGTCTTGGCCGGTGAGAAGTCGGAGGCTTTGCTTGGGTCGGCGTCGAGAATCCCCTGCGCCTTGACCTCGTAGGAGCCTACGGCGCCCCATTCGTGCATCACCGCCACTGTCTCAGCGGATGCGGCGGCGTAGTCACCGGTGTCAATCGCGTCCGTCCAGTCCATGACGTAGCGGATGTTGCCTTTCGGAACCGTGGTCATGACACTGCAGACATAGGTGGCGCCTTTCCATGTCGAATCGGCCCCCCACGGAACGCCCGGCGTCGCCGGCGGCTTGGTCGGGCAGCCGGTCATGCCGAGGACGACCACCAGCGCCAGCAACGCCATCGCTGCCGTCTTTCTCCAAGTCATATAGTCCTCCCTGTAGGCCCCTGTTTCCGGCTACCGGGTTACGACCGGGCCGTGGAACACGCCGACTTCCGGCAGACGGCACCCGGCGCCCTTGCCGTCTTCGAAGTAGTAGTAGTAGGTGTGCATGTTGCTGAGGCACTCGCTGGTCTTGTACGAGTAGAGCCCGTTGGCGGAATTGCCACAGACCCGTTTCATCGCGTGCGGGACGTTGTCGATGTAGATGAGCGCGATGGGCGGGGCGTCACCGTCTATGTCGTTGTAGTGCACGGTGTAGTTGTATTTCACGGCGCAGCCCCAGGCGTTCCTCAAATCGCCGATCGGCGGCTCAAGCCGCTGGTCGATCAGCCTCGGTGCGGAGTTGGGCATGGTCGCCACCTCCGGGCCGCGGATGAATCCCGCGGACGGCAGACTCACACAGTCGCCGTTTCGATCCCGGGCCATGAAGTAGTAGGCGTGGGGACCGGCCGGTAGCTTTGTCAGGTAGTGGTAGACGCCATCGTTGGGCTTGCCGCTATAGAGCTTCATGTCGTGGACGAGGCCATCGACCACCACCTTGACCTTGGGCGACGGCGGGCAGTCAGTGTCCTTGTAGTGAACCGTGTAGGTGTAGATGCTTTGGTCCGAGCCGTAAGCGAAATAGACGCCACCCTCGGTGAGAATCGGCAGCCGGTTCATCGGCTTCTTGTCGCCGACGAACGGGCCTTTGTACGCCCCATAGCGGGGGAACCGCTCGGTCGCGCCGCGCGCGTCCTCGGCGTAGAAGAAGTACGAGTGTTCGCCCGGAGGAAGAGTCAGCCGGGCCCGATAGATGCCGTCGGCGGGACGCCCGCGGACGCGCTTCATCGAGTAGGCAACGTCATCGACATAGACTTCCACCTTGGCGGGAATGTCGCCGTCCGGGTCACTGTACGTGACCGTGGCAACGAATACGGTTTTCGCCGTTCCCGTTATCGGCGTGATCTTCGGATGGCACAGGCAGGGCTTGGCATTGACCTGGGCGGCCAGCGCCGGGGCGGCGAGGACCAGGGTCAACAGAACAACTGAAGCTGCGGCAAAAGCATAGTGCTTTGTGCGCATTCTTCCTCCTTTTTTCATAGCTCCGGTATTATAGGTTTGTCGGTATAGGGTGTCAAGGGAAGCGACCCCTGACCGCGCCTCTGAAGCGCGCAAACCCCGGCTGTTGCGGCCGGTGTAGAGACGAAAAATCGGTCGCGACACGCCGCGCTACGCACGGCGCACACGACCCAGTGGCAACCTGAAGGCTGGAGCACTACCTTCATCTTACATTCCCCTATATCCCTGTCAACAAAGCATTTGCACCCTAGTCCCGACATTGGGACTTGATTTACGGTGGAAAGAAGAGGCCACTCTC
>CAZVCQ010000252.1:0-5045 GCA_964626085.1 uncultured bacterium | reverse complement strand
ATGCGGGCATGAACGGGCTCGATGCGTTGCTTTCGACCGCGCAGATGCCGGGCGGTGTGCCGGTTGCGTGTATGGCCTTGGGCAAAGCCGGGGCGAAGAACGCCGGGCTGCTCGCAGTCGCGATCCTCGCCCTCGAGGATACTCGGCTCGCCCGGAAGCTCGTTGCCTATCGAGCTAAGATGGTCCGCGAGGTCGAGCAGAAGTCCAGGTCGCTGAAAAGGGGCACGTCCGGCCGCCAGTAGCCGAACGCCAGTCGCCCGGCAGCAGAATCGGAGGCAACAGCATGCTTGTAACAGAGACGGAACTACCGGATATTAAGCGTACAGCACAGGGCAAGGTCAGGGACATCTTCGAGGTCGGCGAGCACTTGTTGATCGTCGCGACCGACCGGCTGTCGGCGTTCGACGTCGTCCTGCCCGACCCGATTCCGGACAAGGGAAGGGTCCTGACCCAGCTTTCCAGGTTCTGGTTCGATCGGTTCCACGAACTGGTGCCGAATCACGTGGTCGAGACCGATGTAGTGAAGTTCCCGGCGAGCCTTACGCAGTACCGCGACCAACTCGAGGGCCGGGCGATGCTGGTGCGCCGGGCAAGACCGTTGCCGGTGGAATGTGTTGTGCGCGGGTACCTGGCGGGCAGCGGCTGGAACGACTACCAGAAGACCGGTGCGGTCTGCGGTATCAAGCTGCCGGCAGGGATGAAGCAGGCGGAGAAGCTGCCGGAGCCGATATTCACACCTTCGACCAAGGCAACCGCCGGCCACGATGAGAACATCACGCAGGAGCAGGCGGCCGCGCTGGTCGGAGCGGACGTTGCCCGGGAAATAAGAGAAGTGTCCCTGAATATCTACCGGAGGGCGGCGGAGTACACGCTCGAACGCGGCATCATCATCGCCGACACGAAGTTCGAATTCGGTCTCTACGAGGGCAAGTTGATGTGGATTGACGAGGCGCTCACACCGGATTCGTCTCGGTTCTGGTCGGTCGCGGAGTACAAGGTCGGGATGTCGCCGCTGAGCTTCGACAAGCAGTTCGTGCGGGACTACCTGCTTTCAATCAAGTGGGACAAGACCCCGCCCGCGCCGCACCTGCCGGCAGGAGTCATCAAGGGAACCGCCGACCGCTACCGCGAAGCATACCGGCTCATCACCGGCAAGCCGCTGGAGTAGCCCGGAGACGATGCCTCAAGCTACAAGCCACAAGCCGCAAGCTCCGGGCAATCTGCGTAGTCTGTGTAATCTGTGGATGTCCTGTCCGGTTCCATCATGCTCGTAGCTGACTTCGACTACAACCTGCCGAAGGAGCTGATTGCCCAGCAGCCGCTGGCGCGTCGCGACGCGTCGAGGATGTTGGTGCTGGAACGGGCCACCGGCAAGGTGCAGGATGCGATGTTCAGCGATATCGGGCAGTGGCTCAGGAAGGGCGACCTGCTTGTCTTGAACAACACGCGGGTCATACCGGCACGGATCTTCGGCAAGCTGCCGACCGGAGGCACGCTTGAGTTGCTGCTGTTGCGCGAGGTCGAGCCCGGTACCTGGGAGGCCCTATCCCGTCCTTCCCGCAAAGCCAGGCCGGGAGCGACGGTGCAGTTCGGTTCCCACACCGCAACCATCGTCGAGCGGAAGCCGGAGGGGATGCGCGTTGTCCGGTTCGATCCGTCGGATATCTCTGACATGCAGCAGGCCAGCGGTGAGGTTGCCCTGCCGCCGTATATTAAGGAGAAGTGTGGTGATTACGCACGCTACCAGACTGTGTTTGCGCAGGTGGACGGCGCAATCGCCGCGCCGACGGCGGGTCTGCACTTCACGCCGGAGATGCTTATAGCACTGGGGCAGGCCGGAGTCGAGATTGCGTTTGTCACGCTGCACGCCGGGCTTGGGACTTTCCGGCCGGTGAAGGCAGACAATGTCGAAGAACATACGATGCACCCGGAGGAGTTCGAGCTGTCCGAGGTCGCGGCCGGGCAGGTGAACCGAGCCTTGGCTGAGGGACGCAGGGTTGTGTGCGTCGGGACGACGACGGTGCGCGTGCTTGAGGGACAAGCACGCGAATTGACGAATGACGAATGTCGAATGTCGAATGGGGACGGGCGACGGACGACAGGCGGATGGCGTGTGGCTCCGGGGAAAGGTCTGACGAATCTGTACGTCTACCCAGGCTATGAGTGGAAAGTGGTCGGGGCTTTGCTGACCAACTTCCACCTGCCCAAATCAACCCTCCTGATGTTGGTGTCGGCACTTGCCGGCCGTGAGGCGGTAATCGCAGCGTACCAACACGCGATCGAGCAGCGATACAGGTTCTACTCGTTCGGCGACGCGATGTTCATAGCCTAGGGGAAGAGGATTCAAGGGGTCAAGGAGTCTAGGATTCAAGTGCCGGAGAGAGGGCAGACGTGGAGCCGATAAGGCTGAGCGAACTCGTAGCCGCGACCGGTGGCCGGCTGGTCAACGGCCGGGAGCTGAAGGTGACGGGCGTATCGATCGATACGCGCACGCTCAAGCCCGGCGACCTGTACGTTGCCATCCGGGGCAAGCGGCTTGATGGGCACCGGTTCTGCGCGCAGGCGATTGAGAACGGCGCCCTCGGGCTTGTCGTTGACTCGGAAGCGGCTGTGCCGGCGGGCAGGGTCGGCATTGTGGTCGAGGACACCACCGACGCGCTTGGCCGCATCGCCTTCCGTCACCGCGAGCGGATGTCGGCCCGCGTCGTTGCCGTGACCGGAAGCAATGGCAAGACCACGACCAAGGAAATCCTGGCCGATATCCTCGCTCTCAAATTCAAGACCTTGAAGCCCGAAGGTAGCTTCAACAACGACATCGGAGTGCCGCTAACCGTGCTGCGCATGACCAGGGACATCGAGGCCGCGGTATGCGAGATCGAGATGAACGAGCTGGGCGGGACCGCGCGGCTGGCTCGCATCTGTCGACCCGAGGTCGGGGTGATAACCAACATCGGGGATACTCACCTGGAGTTCATGAAGGACCGGCATGGAGTGGCCCAGGAGAAGGCGGAACTGCTGCAGGCTTTGCCGGAAAAGGGCGCGGCGGTGCTTAACGCCGACGACCCGCTTGTGATGGCCATCGGTTCAACCTATGCGCCACCCCGCCGGGTCACGTTCGGGCTGGAGCAGAAGGCGGAGGTCTTTGCGACCAATATCGAGGACGCAGGTCTCGCCGGTAGCCGTTTCCGGCTGATGGGGGAGTACGACGTTACGTTGCCGATACCGGGAAGGCACAACGTTGCCAACTGTCTTGCGGCCTGCGCCGGGGCCTATGCGATGGGGATGTGGCCGGGCGACATGCCGGAGGCGATTGCCAGGCTGAAGCCGCTGCCCATGCGGCTGCGGGTGGTGAAACTCGGCGACACAACTTTGATAGAGGACTGCTACAACGCCAACCCCCAGTCGGTCCGTGCGGCCCTCAGAGTATTGGAGCAGTGTGGCGCAGTCGATAGGCGTATCGCGTTTCTAGGAGATATGCTGGAGTTGGGGGATACGGCGCAGGCCCAGCACGAGGCCATCGGCCGCATAGTAGGGGCACTTGTAAATAGACTAATAGTCGTCGGTCCTCTCGGTGAACATACCGCCAAGGGGGCTTCAGCGGTCGGGCTGGCACGCATTTTGCGGTTCGAGACGGCTGCTCAAGCACGGGAGGCGCTGTTTGACATCGTCCGGCATGGGGATACAATCCTAGTCAAAGGTTCCCGAGCCATGGCCATGGAGCTCGTGAGTCAGGAGATTGTGAGACACTATGACAAAAGACACTAAACCCGTTCCCGCCAGCGGGCCGGGTTCTTCTTCGTTCCCTCCGATTCAGTTCACGGACACCACACTTCGCGATGCTCACCAGTCGCTGTGGGCCACCCGCATGAAGACGGCGGACATGTTGCCCGTGCTTGAGCACTTGGACAAGGTCGGGTACTGGTCGCTCGAGATGTGGGGCGGAGCCACCTTTGACGTCTGTATGCGGTTTCTGAACGAAGACCCGTGGGAGCGCCTCAGCGAAATCCGCAAACGGGTGAAGAACACGCGGCTGCAGATGCTCCTCCGCGGGCAGAACGTGGTCGGGTACAAGAACTACCCGGACGACGTGCTCGAGGAATTCGTGGCCCGGTCGGCTGAACGCGGCTTGGACGTCTACCGCGTGTTCGATGCCCTGAACGACGCGCGTAACCTGGAACGGGCCATCGAGCATGTAAAGAAGCACGGCAAGCACGCGCAGGGCACCCTCTGCTATGCAATCTCGCCCGTGCACACGATTGAGTATTACCTGGCCCGGGCGCACGAGCAGAAGGAGATGGGCATTGATTCCATCTGCATCAAGGACATGGCCGGAATTATCTCGCCGACCATGGCGTATGACCTGGTCAAGGCGCTGAAAGAGGCTATCGGACTGCCGGTGCAGCTTCACTGCCACGCGTCCAGCGGCATGGCGGTGGCGTCGTACCTGAAGGCGGCCGAGGCCGGGGTTGACGTGATTGACACCGCGTCCGCGCCGCTGGCGTTCATGACCTCGCAGCCCGCGGCCGAGACCATGGTTGCGAGCTTTGCCGGAACAGGGCGCGACCCGGGCCTGGACATGGCCGAAATGGAGATTGTCGAGGCTCACTTCGGAAAGCTGGCCGCCGGGCAGTGTGTCCCGCTGCCCAAGGTCGTGGACTCGATGGTCATCATCCACCAGATTCCGGGCGGAATGGCCTCGAACCTGCTGTCCCAGCTCAAGGAACAGAAGGCCGGGGACCGGCTGCAGGAAGTGCTGGAAGAGGTGCCACGCGTGCGCGAGGACCTCGGGTTTCCGCCGCTCGTTACTCCGACCAGCCAGATTGTCGGCGTGCAGGCGGTGCACAACGTGTTGGCCGGCGAGCGGTACAAGCGCGTGACCCGTGAGACCAAGGACTACGTGAAGGGCCTGTACGGCCGGGCACCGGCGCCGATTCGTGAGGCGGTGGCCCTGAAGATACTCGGCGATGAGAAGCCGATAAAGGGCCGGCCCGCGGACCTGCTCGAACCGGCCATGCCCAGGGCGCGCAAGGAACTGAGCAAGGACA
>CAZVCQ010000251.1:0-5045 GCA_964626085.1 uncultured bacterium | reverse complement strand
GAGCTTCGCGACTGGCTCCGCGACGACGACTGGTGGACCGAGACGGCAACCACCGAGGAGAGACGGTTCGTGGCGCTGGTCAAGGCTCTGCTCATCAGCGCGGACGTAGCCGGTTCCGCCGTACCACGCTCGGGGGAAAGCCCAGAAAGATGGACTGAGTCGGCCGTGGCAGAAGCCTGCTCGGCGGATGTGCTCGCCGAGGTCGTGTCCAAGCGCCTCGGTGCGCGCGCCACACGACCCTTTCAGGAACAGGTTCGGGACACCCCCGGCCGCATCACGTTCGTCCGCGCCGGCTGCGGCAGCGGGAAGACGCTGGCTGCGTACATGTGGGCAGAGAAGAAGGCTGTCGGCAGGAAACTCTTTGTCTGCTACCCGACTACCGGCACCACGACCGAAGGGTTCCGCGACTATATCGAGGCAGCAGACATGGCCGCGCACGCCCAGCTCAAACACGGCCGCAGCGCCGCCGACATCGAGCTCCTGCTCGAAGACCGCACCGCCGACGTGCTGGAACGCGCCAAACGCTACGAGTCGCTGACCACGTGGCACACGCCCATCACGCTCTGCACGGTAGACTACGTCCTTGGCCTCATCCAGAACTATCGCTCCGCCCTCTTCTCGTTTCCAGGCATCGCCAATGGCGCGTTCGTCTTCGACGAAGTGCACCAGTACGGCGACCGCCTCTTCGCCGAGCTGCTGAGATTCATGGACACGTTCCGAGGCACGCCGGTCCTGTTGATGACCGCCACGCTGCCGGACCAGCGCCTGCAGGCATTGCGTCAGGCTGCAGCCGACTCAGGTGCGGAACTGATGGTGATTGACGGTCCAGCGGGACTCGAAGAACTCCCGCGGTACGAACTGGCCGGAGTCCAGACCGAAGCACCTTGGCCGCAGGTGGATCAGACCCTCGCGCGAGACGGCAAGGTCCTGTGGGTGGCAAACACGGTTGACCGGGCGGTCAGGTTCGCGCAGGACGCGCAGAGCCGCAATTCGCTAATCTATCACAGCCGCTTCCGCTACGTAGACCGCCTCAAGAAGCACGCGGCCGTGATGACCGCGTTTGACGACGATAACCAAGGGGCCGCGCTGGCCGTAACGACGCAGGTGTGCGAAGTGTCCCTGGACATTTCTGCCAACCTGCTCGTCACCGACATGGCGCCGATACCTGCGCTCATCCAGCGCCTCGGCCGCCTCAACCGGCGCTCGACACCGGACAACCCGAAGCCGGTGTGCCGCGCGCTGATTCTGCGCCCTGACAATCGGTTCCCCTATGATGAAGGGGAGTTCGATTTCACGACCATCGAGAAGTGGCTGGCGCGACTTGCCGGCCGACCAGTGTCTCAGCGCGACCTAGCCGAGGCCTTTGCCGCCGAGGATAGCGGCGCTACGCCTCAGCCCGTGGAATCAGCGTGGCTCGACGGCGGCCCGCTGGCCTATCAGCAGCCCGCGCGCGAAGCCGAAGGGTCGGTGTTGGTGCTACTGCCCGAGGACAAGGCGGCGTGCGTGTTCCGTTCGGGCAGACCGGATATGAAACAGGTGACGCGGCTCGCAATTCCGATGCCGCTTGGCCGGGTTGCCAAGGAAATCGAGCATTGGGACCACATCGGGTCCGCCCTGGTTGCGCCCGCCGGCCGAATCGAATACTCCGAACAATGGGGAGGCAAATGGGCAAAGAAAAGCAAATGACCGTTGAGAGCCCGTTGACTATCAGCCTGTACGACTCGGGCATGACCGTCCTGCACAAGGTCGGCCTTGCCGGGCTGTGGATGACACTCAAGGCGCTCGACAGAGACAAGGCCGCGGTCCGCCGTCGCCCAACCGGCTGTGGATGGGAACTCGGCGACCATGCAGTGAAGCTGGTCTGGGACGGCAACCTTGCCAAGTTCCTCGACTGGCTCGTCGCTGAATCCTTCAAGCTGGACAAGAAAGGGCTGTTCTGGTTCCCGGCCCTTGGCGAGCCAATAGCCAACCCGCAGCAGGCAGTAGTCCTGCAGTCAGCCGTGCTGGGATCGTTCCTGCAGCACGGCCGAACGCGCAAGGCCGACAAGTCTGTGGACGCTAGCGGCAGCCTGTCTGTGATGGTGGACGACGCACCGCTGGTTGTTACGTATCGGCGCGTGAAGCACTACGCTCATCAAGACGCGGACTTCCCGCCTGACGGGCTCGTCAGGCTGGCCGGCTGGCTCTTCCCCGGCGGCGCGGTTCGCCACACCGGGCTGGGCCAAACAACTGCGCTTGAGGAACCGCTTGGCCGGGCGCTCGCCTTGCAGTTCGCGGTCGTGGGCGCAGTGTACTTCGAGGTTAGAAGACGCGGACAGGGCGTCCGAACAGCATACTCAATCGTGCTGCCCGAGGTCACGAACCTCAACACCTACGCCCGCGCCCGCGCGCTGTTCGTCCGCTACGGCATCCAGCAACTCTTCGCGTCCGGCTCAGCCGACGCAGGAATGCGTGTGCTGGCCGAACTCCATGCTGCCGGCATGCTCGCCGACATACGCTCGGCCTCCTGCCGGGTGGTGTCATTCGGTGTCGTGCCGTGGTCAACCCAGCAGAAGACCCGCGTCCAGTTGTTGACGGTGCGGCCCGGCTCGGCAGAGGGACTGCGCACGTTCGCCGCCTGCCGCGCGGTCTTGTCCCCGAAGCTAGTGCGACGTGAGGACAAGTCGCCCTTCTGGGACGTACCGCTTGTGCCCGACATGGTTGCCAGCAACGCATCGTCCGGGCAACCGTGGTATATCGGCTTCGCTGACCTCGTCGCCGACAAAGACCGCCGTGAACACGTTTTCAGATATGAGAGAGGAGGACTGACAAAAATGGTTAGCGACAAACAGACCACGCCCGATGGCACGGACCGGACGTTCATCCTTGCCTGCCAGGAAGCCCTGCGCCGGTACATGGGCCAGAAGTTCGCCCGGCCCGGCAAGGCAGACTGGGGCTCCGAGTTTGAGAAGGTGCGCGTGGGTATCGCCCGGTGCAAGAACGCACAAACGTTGAGAGAGACTATCACCGATTTCTGGGCCAGAGGTGGCCCTCTACACCAGGGCGACAAATCCCTGCTCAAGAGCGAAGGCTTGTGGTGGCAGCAGGTGTTGCCGCTGTTCAACGAGCAGAACTGGCGCCGCGCCAAAGACCTTGCCCTGCTCGCGCTGGCGTCGTATCCGGGCGGCAAGGAAGAAGCCAAGTAGGGAGGAAAACATGAGTAAACATCTCTTCGGTATCATCGTCACGCCGTTCGGGACCGCCGCCAACAACCGGGGTGAGAACGAAGGCAACATCACGACGCTCCAGAAGATGCTCTGGCACGGCGAGGTCCACTCCACCGTTTCAGCCGAGGCCATCCGCTGGGCGTATCGTTACTTCTGGCAGCGTTCTGGCCTGCCGGTCAACCGCAAGTGGGATGAGCAGAAGAACGACCACGTCTGGCAGGACCCGAAGTGGCTGCCTTGGACTGACCCGACCGGCAAAGGCAAGGGCAAGGATACGTTCATCGACGACGACGTAATGGGCTTCATGCTCGCCGAAGCCGGCAAGACCGAAGGCAACGAGGCCGAGGCGGGCAAGGGGAAACGCACCAAGGGCACCTGCGACAAACGACGCGGCCCGCTCGAACTGACCCGCGCAGTCTCGCTAACTCCGTTCTCCGGCGACATCACCTTCAATGCCAAGAGCGGCGAGAAGGGCAGCACCAGCCTGTACGGGACCGAAATCCACGCGACCCGCTATCAATACGGACTGGCTCTCACGCCTGAGGCGCTCAACAAGCCTGAACGTGCGCTCGCAGTTGTGGACGCCGTAGTCGGCCTGTCCGAAGTGGCCGGCAATCAAGCCCGGTTCCTCTTCGACTTCTCGCCCGAGTCGGTCATCTTCCGTTGGACCGACGACTTCGCGCCCCGAATGCTCTACGGCTTTGAGACGGACAAAGTTGGCGGACTTGCCATACCGCAGGTCCTCGCCCGAGTCGAGGCACGCGACATCAAGGCCGACGAACTCATAGTCGGTGGCCCCATCGGAAGAGGCCTCTCCCTCAAGGGGGCTTCGATTCAGGCCGGAGTGAAGGCTGCGGCCGAGGAAGCAAAGAGACGCATCAAGGCCGAGCTCAAGCTGAAGTAGGGGCGGACATGGACGCCCTCAGGCTCTATGTCTCTGTCCCGGTTGCCGGTTTCCGCGTGGCCCAGGCACGCGAGTTCTGGGAAACCTACCCCATTCCGCCGCCGGCAACGGTCTACGGCATGCTGCTCTCACTCGTGGGCGAATCGAACCGCCTCGTTCACCAAGGAGCAGAAGTGGCGGTCGCGAGGGTTTCCGCCCCGGAAAGGTCAACCGTGCTGCGCACCCTCTGGCGTGTGAAGGACGCCGAGTCCGGTCCGGGACAAGGCTCAAACACGCGACCGGACTTCCAGGAACTCCTGAGCGACGTGAGGCTCTCGGTGTGGCTTCGTCGAGGCGCAACAGAGCAAGCGCCGTCCAGCCTGTACGACCGCGTGACAGCAGCCATGGTCAGCCCTGGTGACGTATCGCGCTTCGGCGGCCTGTCCTTGGGCGAAAGCACCCATCTGGTCAATGAGGTCAGGCTGTGGCGTGACAGCGACCCGCCCGATGGCAGCCTCGTGCTGAACGACCCTCAAGGCGACCTCAGCCTGCCTGTCTGGCCCGACCATGTCGGCTCGGCCCGCACCCGCTGGGGCCAGTTCCGGTTGTGCGACCGTGCGCCGCTGCCGGCCGAGCCGCCGAAAGAGGCGTGGACGCCAATCCGGCCACCTGCGTGAACGACAGGACATGCGATTACCTCTGATGCCGAGAGGCGTTGAGCACGCTTTCAACATAGCCGCCCTTCACGCGGCGGCAGACAAGCGACGAACCCTCTGATGCCGCAAGGCGTTGAGCACTACCACAGGACGTAGTAGTTCTGGAGCTGGAGATAGCGATGAACCCTCTGATGCCGCAAGGCGTTGAGCACGTGAGAATCTGCACCGGGAAGCCGTGCTTATGCAGGCGATGGACCCTCTGATGCCGAAAGGCGTTGAGCACCTGTCGGCCAGCCCGGT
>CAZVCQ010000250.1:0-5046 GCA_964626085.1 uncultured bacterium | reverse complement strand
CCGTCGGGCGCGAAATCCAGTCGATCCTGTGACTCAATGTCGGGTTTAGGGAGACTTGACGGCAGTGCGGTAGCGCCTTATCCTAGTAGGATAGACCGAACATAAGGAGGAGAGTATGAGAATGCTGGTTCTGCTGTTGCTGCCCGCATTGCTCCTGGCGTTCACGCCTATGCTGGTCAGCGAGCGGCCGGTTGGCACGAACACGGTGCAGTTCCGCTCGCCGTCCGGCAACTACGGCGCGAGGGTGGAGTACTCGCTCGGCAACACCGAGTTTGTCCCGATCGACCGATTCGAACTGCAAGACCGGACCGGGAAGACAATGTACACCAAGAGCGGCGGTCAGCACACCGTCCTGGACATCTCGGACAACGGGCTTGTGGTCGGGGTCGACTTTGATGGCCCGGTGTCGGGACGGGCGAAGTTGCACTTCTACGACGTGCAGGGCAGGGAGCGCGGCACCGCCGAAGTTGGTTTCTGGGACCGCCACGGGTTCTCGGCCGGCGGCAGCGTCTACTGCGTGCAGGACGGCAAGCGGGGACTCCGGGTGTTCACTTCCGATGGTAAAGAGCTCTACAACGCCGGTCGCTGCAACCGGTTCGCGGTTTCCGCTGATGGCCGGCAGGTCGCGCTGGCAACCGATGATGCAGTCCTGTTCCTGAAGGATGGGTTGCGTACCGCCAGTATCCCGGTTGCGTCGCCCTTCATCCGCGGCATGGCGTTTTCGCCGGATGGAGAACGCTTCGGGTACTGCGAGCGGCGCAGCCTTTGTCTCTATCAGGTCCGGGACACGACTCTCGATTTCCAGTACCAGCCCGAAGACACGAGGCTGCAGTTCATCTCGCTCGACGTCGGCAACGACCTCGTGGTCGCCGGCCTGGACGTGGACGGCGGCCGGGGCACCGCCGACCGCCACCGGCGTGGTTCGGTCGTTCTGCTCGATGCGACGGGACTACCGCTGTGGCAGCATGAACTCACCTACGACCGCTGGTACTTCGCAGTACCGGAGGTCCGTTTCGAGCCGGCGGGCACGTTTTCGGTCAATACCGCCGACGCGGTGCGCGAGTACCGGTACGAGGAGGGGGAGTAGATGAGACACCTCGTTGCCCTTACCGCCCTGCTTGCCGTCGGCTTCGCCCTGCCCTGGCCGCACGTGCCACAGGATTCGGTCCACCCCATCGGCAACGCCTGGGGTAGCTACCAGAACTACGGTTCGTCTCCCTACTGTCACAACGGCCAGGACATCATGGTGGCGGCGATGGCGCCGGCGGTCGCGATCAAGCCGGGCTACGTCAAAGCGATATGGCTGGGTGGAAGCTCGATGTACAACGGCGTGACCGTCGCCGATTCGGCCGGCGCGGCGTTCTGCTCGGGCTATATGTACTACCACATCGACGGCACGACTATTCGAGTCCAGGTCGGCGATACGGTCGTGGTCGGCGACACGCTGGGGCTCATCGCTACCTGGAGCGTCGCCGATTTTCACCACAACCACTTCTCTTCGAACCGCAACTCCGGTGTCAGCTGGTCGGACTACGGCGCGTTCTACCACAACCCGTTGCTCGACCTGTCGCCCGACGACGACACGATCGTGCCGAGCTTCAGCGACGCCTACTCCGGTCAGCGGTTCGCCATCTGCCGCAACAACACGAGCACCTACCAGACCAATGACAGCGTCCACGGCACGGTCGATCTCATCTGCCGGCTTGACGACCGCATCAACCACCGGCTCTGGAAGGTTTGCATCTACCGCATCGACTACTCGATCCGCGACACGCTCGGCAACTACGTCGTGCCGCTGACGCGTTCGGTCGAGATGTCGGACTCGATCGACGGCTACAGCGCCCAGCAATCGCGGGCGGTGTACAAGCAGGACACCACCTGCCGAACCCGCTGCAACTACGACTCGATTGCCCGGCAGTACTTCTACATCTTCACCAACACCGACGGCGACTCGCTCATCGAGCCTTCCGACTCGCTGGCCGGCTGGAATACGACGCTCTCGCCCGACGGCGACTACTGGGTGAAGGTCGTCGCCCGCGACGAATACGGTAACACTGCGGCCGACAGCATGATGGTGAAGGTCAGGAACGATACGACCCCCCGCTACGACGTCGGGGTCGTCAGTATCGCCTCGCCGCCGGCGGCAGTTGAGTCGGGTGCGGTCATTGCGTCCGCCTGCACCCTGTACAACTACGGCAACCGCAGCGAGAGCTACAACGCGCGGATGGTAATCGGTCCGGACTACGATACCGTCGTCGCCGTGACCGCGCATGCCGCGGGCACGAAGCTGGCCGTGGTCTTCCCGGGCTGGACCGTCAGCTATCCGCCGGGGTTCTACGCCGTCACCTGCTCGACCCAGCTGGGCACCGATACCGTGTCGGCCAACGACCGCCTGCAGGACTCGGTCGAGGTCACACCCGCTCCCGGCGTCGGCGACGCTGCGCTGCAGGTCGGAGGAGAGCGGTTTGAAGCCAGGCCGAACCCGGCACTCCCGCCGGTGCACTTCCAGATTGCGGTCGGGCCCGGCTCTCTGCCGGTCGAGTTGCGCATCTTCGATGCAGTCGGGCGCTGTGTGCGGATGCTGCGGGGTCCTCGTCGGTCGGCGCTGCTGGATTTCGCCTGGGATGGACGCGATGAACAAGGCACTTCCCTGCCCGGCGGCATCTACTTCTGCCGCGCGAGCGGCCAACGCGACGCGGTTCAGCTGGTGTTGCTGGAGTAGCCGTTGGCCGGCATCGTCTTCCTTCGGACCCGGGAGTTCGAGCGCGTGGTCGCGTTCTATCGCGGGCGGGTGGGGATGACTGGCTGGCTGGAGCAGCCGGGCATCGCCATCCTGCGGCACGGCAACCTGCTCCTCGGCTTCAACCAACAGGAAACGGCGGACACCCAGGGCGTGTTCACTTTCTTCTACGAAACCCGGGCCGAGGTCGACGCGATGTACGAACGGCTTGCCGACGTGGCGCTCGGTCCGCCGAAGGAGAACGCGAAGTACCGTATCTACCACTTCTACGGCCGGGATCCGGAAGGACGATCGGTCGAGTTCCAGCAGTTCCTTCACCCGGTGAGTCTCTAGCCGCTCCGCGCCAGAGGTTTGACCGGCACCGCGCGGCCGGATTGACCGTTGGCCGCGCGTTGGTATAATTACTTTTGGTGCAGACACCTATCTTTGGGATCTCGGGACTCCGCGGGATCGTCGGTGATGGTCTCCTGCCGGAGACCGTAACCCGCTACGCGGCCGCCTTCGGCACTTTCGTCGGGCACGGCACGGTCGCGCTCGGCCGTGACTGCCGGGCTTCGGGCGAGATGATGCACACGGCCGCGACCGCCGGGCTGGTTTCGGTCGGCTGCGAGGTCATGGACCTTGACATCTGCCCGACGCCGACGGTGGTATACGTCACCCGGCGCGGCACGCTCGCCGGCGCCCTCATGCTCACCGCCAGTCACAATCCAGAGCAATGGAACGGCATGAAGTTCGTCAGCCGCGAGGGCCAGTTCCTGTCCCCGGATGAAGTAGCAGCGTTCCGCCGGCTGGTCAAAGGCAAAGGCGCGAAGTACGCGGACTGGGACGCTCTGCGTCCGGTCAAGAAGAACTCGAATGCCATCTACGCACACATCAACTCGATTCTCTCAAACGAGCTCTTCCGCGGCATCAGGCCCGCGCTCATCGAGCGGAAGCTGAAGGTGGGAGTCGATGCCGTGAACGGCGCGGCCTCGGTCGCCGCCTGCCAACTGGTCGAGGCGTTGGGCGCGGAGCCGGTCCGGCTGAACTGCAGTATCGAACCAATGAAGCAGGGCGCGGTCTTTCCCCGCAAGCCCGAGCCCGAGGCGCAGAACCTGGGCGACCTCTGCAACCTGGTGCGCGAGCGGAAGCTCGACCTGGGGATTGCCTTTGACCCGGACGGAGACCGGTTCAGTTGCGTTGACGAGACCGGTTCGGCGCTGGGCGAAGAGGCGACGATCTGCCTCGCCTGCAAGTACGTGCTGCCCCGCCGCAAAGGTCCGGTAGTTGTCAATCTCTCGACTACCCGCGCGGTCGACGACGTCTGCGCCGAGATCGGGGTGACGGTCGAGCGGACCCCGGTCGGCGAGGCGAACGTGGCGGGCCGGATGGACAAAGTCCAGGCGGTGCTGGGCGGCGAAGGCAACGGCGGCGTGATTCTGCCCGAGCTCAACTTCACTCGCGACGGGTTGGTAGCCGCGGCGACGGTCATCGGGCTGGTGAGCCTGGGGAGCGAGCCGCTCTCCGCCATCGGTTCAACCCTGCCTCGGTACCAGATGGTAAAGACCAAGATGGCGCTGACCCGCGAGCAGTTCGCCGAGCGGGAAGAGAAGCTGGTCAAAGCGTTCGAGGGCTCGCAGGTCGACCGGCAGGACGGACTGAAGTTCAGCCTCGAAGACTCGTGGGCGCACGTCCGGCCCTCCAACACCGAGCCTATGATCCGCATCATCACTGAGGCGAAGACTGAGGCTCAAGCCAAGGAACTGGCCGAGCGCGTGCGCAAGGCGCTCGCAGCCAACGGGAAAGAGCCGGAGAAGAAGTGAACCAGGCAGTCCAGAATTCAGAATCCAGAATCCAGAGCGCAGAACTGCCAGGCATTCTGAATTCTGATTTCTGGTCTCTGAATTCTGCACTATCCGTGCTCCTCTAACATGTGCGGCATAGTCGGCTACATCGGGCCGCGCAACTTGACCAACGTCATCCTGGTTGGGCTCGAGCGGCTCGAGTACCGGGGCTACGATTCGTGCGGGATTGCTGCGGTTGACGGCGGCCTGACCATCAAGAAGACCGCCGGCCGGCTGCAGAAGCTGAAGGAGATGCTCGCGAACAGCCCGGTGACGGGCAACCTCGGGGTCGGGCACACCCGTTGGGCTACCCACGGCAAGGTGACTGACGAGAACGCCCACCCGTTCACCGGCTGCTACGGCCGGATGGCGCTGGTGCACAACGGCATCATCGAGAACTACCGCGAACTGCGCGCACGGCTGGTCGCTCAGCAGCACCGGTTCGTGTCGAGCACCGACACCGAGACCATCGTCCACCTGATT
>CAZVCQ010000249.1:0-5053 GCA_964626085.1 uncultured bacterium | reverse complement strand
GGTTTCATGCTACACCCATCACTACAGGTGTCCATCGAACCGGGGGCACCCCAGATGCACCTTACCGGAGTTATCTCATGAGACAGGCAACACCGCTGATGAACCGCGCGGAAATCGAGCGGGCGTTCCGGAGGCTGGAAGCCACACTGCGCAGAGGGGCCAAGGCTGAGTACGGGGGCTATTGGGCGAGGTCCGGTCGTTTCTGGTACCACTTTGGGGAGGGTAATCGAGTCATTCACGGCTTCTACCTGTACGCGGAAGACTCCTACACGACAACGCTCGCGTTCAACATCAAGCGAGCACGACCAACTCGCGCCTTCGCTGGCCTCTTTGTTAGCTTGCCGGAACATGGCATCTGCGTTGTCCATTCAGGTCGGCTCTGGTGTGGCAAGAAGCGATTCGTGAACTGGTATCGCCGACATTACGGTGACAGCAGGTTGGTCTCGGTGACGCGGCCCGACGGGAGAAGAACGTCCAAGTACGTTCTGCTCGGCGGCATCGCCTCGTCCGACCTTGAGAGACGTATGGCCGACTACGTCACTGCGGTACACCGCTTCAGACTGAAGTACGGGCCGAAACCACCAAAGCCCGAGCTGAGGCGTGTGCCGACGCGGCTGGTCCCCTGCAAGGTCGCGCCATCGGTGACAAGTGTTGTCCGGCAGAGCAAGGTGAAGATGCGGCGCGACCACGGGGTCGTCGTCCAGGCGCTTGCCCGCGCACTGTCAGCAAGCGGGTATGGCCGGAGATTCTGGTACGACCGTGAGCGCGACCTGTTCGTAGGAACGAGCAAAGGCCTTGCGAGGGTGCTCTTTGAGGTCAAGACGGACGCCGACACAACCAGCATCTACACCGGAATTGGCCAACTCATGTACCACGGTGCCCGGGAGAAGCGTGTTCCGCGCAGGGTGCTTGTCTGACCTGACGTGCCCGAGGAGAAGACCACGGAACTTCTGCGACGCCTGAAGGTCCGTGTGCTAAGCTACACTCGGTCGGGAGGAAAGGTGCGCTTCGCGCCCTTGGAGCTTGAGAAGGTCTTAGGGTGAAAGTCAGTACTCCTTCCGCACCGCATCCCCGCACGACGCTGGGCGATGAGTGCGAGTTCATTCGAGGCGTCACGTTCGCCGAGGGCGATGCTGCGCCAACGCCGGCGGCCGGCATGACGCCAATCCTCCGAGCAGGCAATATCGCCGACGACCTCAACGTTGACTCCGACCTCGTGTGGGTTCCCTGTGGCCTTGTCGACGAGAATCAGCTCCTTCGCAAGAACGACATAGTGGTCTGTATGTCGTCTGGTAGTTCTGAAGTCGTGGGCAAGACCGCGCGGGTGTCGGCCGCCCGACACGCGTCAGTCGGTTCATTCTGCGGCATCATTCGCGCTCGTGACCCGGACAAGGCGGCGTATCTCTCATACTACTTCCGGTCTTCGTCGTTCCGCGCTCAACGGGACAGAGTCGCTCGTGGGGCGAACATCCAAAATCTACGTTTCTCGCAGTTTGAGAAGATGCCGCTAGTCATTCCTCCTGACCAGCGCCGGATTGCGGGGATACTGGACAAGGCCGACCGGCTGCGGCGCATGCGCCGCTACGCGCTCGAACTCTCCGACCAGTTCCTCCCCGCTCTCTTCCTCCGCATGTTCGGCGACCCGGCCGCAAATTCCATGCGCTGGTCCGTTGCAGAGTTGGGGGATCACCTTTCATATCTCACAAGCGGGTCTCGGGGTTGGGCGAAGTATTACAGCGACGACGGCGATCTCTTCCTGAGGATTGAGAACGTGGGACGTGGCATGCTGCTGCTAGACGACATCATCCGCGTACGCCCTCCCCACAACGCCGAGACTAGGCGCACCGCCGTTGCTCCGGGCGATGTTCTTCTATCCATTACCGCCGACCTCGGACGATGTGCGCTCATCCCCGAGAGATTCCCCCGTGCCTATGTCAACCAACATCTGGCACTGATGCGGGTCGAGGACATCAACGGTTTCTTTCTTGCTGCCCAGTTGGCTTCGCCATGGTTCCGGTCTGTCTGGGACCGGCTCGACCGGTCAGCAGTCAAGTCGGGTCTGAACTTCGACGACATTCGAGGAGTAGGCATCATCGTCCCACCGCAATCGGAGCAGGAGCGCTACACTAGAGCCGCTCGCCAGCAGTACGGCCTCCGCACGTAGCACCGCGAGGCCCTGCGCCAGGCCGAGCATCTGTTCCAGTCGCTGCTGAATCAGTACTTCGGAGAAGAGAACTGATATGCGCGTCCACAACTGCCCATACTCCTACGAGCAGTTGACGTACAAGGCTCTTCGGCCGCACTACGACCGACTCACGCGGGCAATCGTTGATCCGAAGAAGGCTAGCTTGTTCGTTGGACACTGGACGGCTGGCAAGAGGCTGCTCAAAGACCTGAAGCTCGGAAGGAAGACGGACTTCGCTGGCTGCTATGTTTTCCTCCGGGGCGGCAAGGCTAGGTATGTCGGAATCTCGCAGCACGTCATCAAGCGCATCTGTGAGCACCTCAACGGGAAGACCCACAATACTGCGACACTGGCGTTCGCGATGGCCACGAAGGCGACAAAGTACAAGGGCAACCGTGACGAAGCCATGGGGTTCCCGGGTTTCGAACCCATGTTCAGAAAGAAGCAGGTTGGCCTGAGCAGAGGGCGGGTCGCCTTCATCCCGGTGAGGAATCCGCTGGAGTTGTACCTTTTCGAGGCCTACGCGGCGATAAAGCTCGGCACCGGCCGCTGGAACACCTTTCGGACGCACTGACCGTCGAGAGTCCGGGACTGTGGCCGGATTGGACGCGTGATGCTGCGGCGCGGATACTCCTGCGCGAACTCGGCTGGTTCCACGATGCCCAGTACGCTCATTCTCGGTGAACCGAAGCCCGTCCCTGATTTGACAGGCTGTCCGCCCCGTCTATAATGGCCCCGATGGTAACTGGGCCTCGCGCGGCTTTGACCGAAGCGCCGGTGGACCGTATCATCGTATCCCTCCGCTCACTCGAACCACGGGAGTAGCTACATGCACAGTCCCGGTCGAGATCTGAAGATCAAACTGAACGCACCTGGGCCTGTACAGGTCGCGCTTCTTGCAGAGAAGCTCCAGGCGGTACAGCGCCTAGTCTACGACATCGGCCAAGCCATCGAGGGCAAAGGTTCGAGAGCCCGGCGCATGGCTCCCACAGTGATGGAAAGCTGCACCTTGGTCGTTTCTGACGTCACCCTAGGCAGCGTGGAGGTCGTAGCCAGCCTGCCATCGCGAGTCCAGCTTAGGACCGATGGCGACCTAGGTGTTATTGCGCTGCAGCATCTGGACGAGACTCTGACGCACGCGCGTGGAGGCGACATGAAAGGGCTGCGCCAGTTGTACCCCGATGTCGGGCATCTCGCACGTGTCATGAAAGCCATTGTTCCGCTCTCCCCCGAGGAGGACGCGGAGTATGAGGTCCATGTCAGCACAAATGGAACCGCTCACACACTGGATGCCCCTTCGCGTAGCAGGCTTCTGACGCTTATTCGCGAACAGGTAGAGGAGATTCCCGAGCAGATGACCCGTCGCATCACGGGAGTGCTGTATCTAATCGAGGTCGAGTCCGGCAAGCGGCAGATCGGCTTGGATGTGGGCAATCGGCACGTGACATGCTACTACGACGACTCCTATGAGGCAGTAATCAAGGACCTGATACCAGGGTCACTGGTCGAGGTTGAGGGCCGAGCGTTTCTGGATGCGAACGGCAATGTCGAGAGCATCCAGCGCATTACGGACATCACTATGGTCGAACCACTTGTACCGCTCCAGTGGACCCGTGTTGATTTCGATACCCGTCGATTCGAACTGGCGCATCCCATCCAGATCGAACAGAGCTTCAATGACGGCGTCTGGACTTGCGTGAGCGAATTGCTGGGCATCGCTGCCTACGGCGCTTCCAGGCACGAGGCCCTCGTCGCTTTCCGGGACGAGTTCGCTGCACTTTGGGACGACGTCGTCCAAGAAGCTGATGGCCTGCTTACGGAAGACGCTTCCGCGCTGAAACGACTCGTCAAGCCCTTGGTGCACAAAGTGACCCCGCTAACATGAGCACGTTTAAGACAAGCGTCATCGACGGCGCCCTCAGAGGCAAGGGTTTCCAGAAGAGCAGCACGCACCATGACATGTACTGGTTCTACGTCGGAGAGAAGAAGACAAGCGTCAGGACACGACTGAGCCACGGTGTCAGCGAGTATGGCGACTCGCTACTCGGCCAGATGGCCAGGCAATTGCACCTGACCCGCGCGGACTTGGGAGAACTAATCGAGTGTCCTCTGACGGAGGACGCGTACAGACAGAAGCTGATTTCCGGCGGGTACGTCAAGGTCTAGTCCTGCCACGCTGGCCCCGAGCATTACGATACGAACCTTGCAGGCCTGACGCGCGGGAGACATCTCCCCTGCCGGCAGCGCAAGCCGTGAGCCGCTACAGGAGGACTAATGAAAAGTCAGCTTGAGGCAGACCGGAAGTTCTTTCTTGAGGTCATCGACGATCTGGCGAAGGAAGCCGCGCAGGACGCGCATGGGAATGAGATGACGCCCGAGCAGTTCTGGGAGCATATACAGCGCGAGGCGAAGGAATTCGACCGCATGTTCCCGGCCGCGGCGGAGGACGTCGAGGAAATCGAGGATACCCAGGAGGCAACGGAAGAGGAAGTGGCTGACCGGTTCCGGCAGGCAATAGCAGGCACCGACCTCAAGGAGCTGCTGTTCCATCGGCGATACACGGCGAAAACCATCTGCAAGCGCGTGGCCCGCGTCGGGAACTCGCATGCCACTCCCTGGGCACAGATTCTCAAGGGGGCGTTTGAACGGCTGCAGGTGATGGACGCCGAAATCCGGCGCCGCATTCCGGCCCGCGGCCCGGTCCCGCCGGAACGCAGCACGCCCGAGGACACAAACGAGCCTTCCTGACGCGCAGCGTCTCCCCCACCAACAGCGCAAGCCATGAGCCGCAGGCCGTAGCCCGTTAGCCCTCTTCCCCCAGATCCGCAGATAAGGTGGATAGATGCACCTCGGGCAGCATTCGGTAAC
>CAZVCQ010000248.1:0-5054 GCA_964626085.1 uncultured bacterium | reverse complement strand
GTCGGGCTGTCGGATAGGGGCCGCGGAGGCCAACTTGGCGCGGTACAGTCCCCGTTTTCCGCCGCGGCTCGGTCTGCAGAGCGGGCGGGGTGTTGCTGCCATACCCCGCCCGCGCGTCCATGTAGCGCGCCTCGGTATTCACTTCCCGGCACGGGCTTCGGCGCGCGGCCTGCGATGGGATAGCCCGGACGCGGGCCGGGCTCAGTGACTCGCTTTGGGTGTGGCGAGTCCTATCGAACAGCTGCTGTGGTCCTGACTTGGAGTTCCATCTGACGGCGGGGCGTCCGGCCTGGCGGCAGTGGTCCGCGGAGGGCGGATGAGCGCAACCGCGGCGAAGAGGCAGAGGAGGGGTTCGATTGGGGCGCGGAACCGGGCGTCTCCGACCGTGCCGGTCACCAATGTGAAGTATAGAATCGGCAGGAGCAGCCAGAAGAGGCCGCGGGTTCGGCGCAGGAACAGGCTCGCGAAGCCGAACCAGATGAGGATGAGGTTGAATAGCGCCGCGCAGGCAAGGACCACAAGTATGAACAGCGGCGCACCGCCGACACGCACCCGCCATGCAGTCTTGAATGCCTGGGTGACCTTCCCTTTGGTGAGCAGCGCGAGGGAGGTTTGGAGCAGGTTCGCGCTGCCGGGCGCAGGCGAGGACCCGGCATGGATGAGCAGCGGGCCGACGCTGATGGGATTCAGGAAGTCGGCGAATACCCCGAACAGCCAGACCGGGGCGGCAAGGGCGGGCCTTCGGAAGAAGTGCGACCGGGCCACGGCCGATAGTCTCTGCCACATGGCTGCCTCGTCGGTGGTGTCGATTGGTCCGAACTCTGCCTGTGCTTCAGCCATCATTGAATCACGGGCCTGAGGAATCGTGATGCTCTTTTCCGAAGCCAGCACGGTCGCCGCGTCGTACAGGTAGATGTTGTGTTCGGACGCGGTCGAGATGATGTAGCGGCCGGTCTTCTGGCCGTTGCGGATGACCCAGGGAGCGACGACGACCGAGGCGGAGGCGAGGAGGATGCAGGAATTTCTAATTCCTAATTGCCAATTCCTAGCCGGAACCCGAGTTCTCCTGACGCCGAGCCAAAGGACGTAGACGGCGATGACCAGCGGGAAGAAGGTGGCGATGGGACGAGTAAGGATGAGCAGGCCGGAGCAGACGCCGGTTCCGATGAGGTCCCTTGTTCGGCCGGTCAGGCGATAGCGGTTGAGGAGGAGCACGCAGATCAGCAGCAGCGGAATGAACAGGGTCTCAGAAATCAGTTTGGACGATAGGAATGCGAGGTTGGGGCTGAGCGCGACAAAGATGGCAGCGAGTCCTGCCGACGTTGGCGCAAGCCCGAGCTCAAGCCCGAGCTTCCACGCCAGCCAGACGGTGACGAGCGATAGCACCATCTGAAGGAGAAGGCCGAGAGGGATGAAGGATGAGGGGTGAAGGGGAAGGGACGAAGAGTGGGTTAGGAGATACGGAACGGCCAGAAAGAGGGGATAGGCGGGAGTGCGGAAGAGTTCGGGGCGGAACGGCGGCAAGGTGTCGCGCGTGAAGGTGTGGGAGCTGACGAGGTTCCGGGCAAGCGCTATGTACTCGCGGCTGTCGCCGACCGACGTGACCGCCTTGGTTTCGAGCGGGACCTGCGGCAGCACGATGAAGACGAGCCGGGTGAGAAGGGTCAGCAGGAACGCGGCGGTCAGCAGATCGACTGAGCTGCGTCGCGACCCGTAGTCGGCCGGTGCGGTTCTCGGGATACTATCCGGGAGGGGGAAGTTCCCTTCAGCTGATTTCATACCACGGCCTACGGACCCGGTTGCGCACGAGCAGGCCGAGTATCAGGCCGGACGCGAACCCGCCGATGTGCGCGAAGTAGGCCACGCCGCCGCCCGTACCCGGAACCGAGCCACAGCCGCTGAGGACCTGGATGAGTATCCAGAATCCGAGCAGGAGCGGGGCCGGCAGGTAGATGAGCCGGATGAAGAAGAATATCGGAATCAGGGTCAGGACCCGGGCGCGCGGGAACAGGACAAGATACGCGCCCATCACGCCCGATATGGCGCCCGAGGCACCGATGGTCGGGATCGTGGAGCCCGGTATGAGTACGATCTGGAGCAGGCTGCCGACAATACCCGTGAACAGGTACACGACGAAGAACCAGGAGTGGCCGAACGCGTCCTCGACGTTGTCGCCGAATATCCATAGGTAGAGCATGTTCCCGATGATGTGAAAGAAACCGCCATGCAGGAACATCGAAGTGAGCAGGGTCCACAGGTGGCGACCGGACACGATCTCGTGCGGTATCATGCCATAGGTGCGGACCAGGAAGTCGCCGGCTTTGGGGTCCTGGTAGTCCGACAGGGTCTGGTAGATGAACACGCCAACGCAGGCGGCCATGAACCCCCAGGTGACAAAGGGGCGCTTCTCAGCGCGGATGTCGTCGCGGAGCGGGATCACCGCAACTCCGAACGTCGAGCGCCGAGGTTCGAAGTGCGAATACGCGGCTTCCGGGCGACGAGCACCACGGCCATGGCGGTAATGCTCTTGCCCTTCAGAGCCAGAAGCGTGCCTTCAGTGGTCTTGGCCTTGAGTCCGATGCGGTCCGAAGGCATTCGCAGCACTCCGGCGATGCTCCGGCGTATCGCGAGATGGTGAGGCTGGAGCTTCGGCCGGTCGCAGACGAGGACACAGTCGGCGTTGACGAGCTGGAAACCTCGAGCTTTGACGCGCTTGTACGCGTCCTTCAGCATCAGAACGCTCGATGCGTCCTTCCACTTCGGGTCGGTGTCAGGGAAGAGCGTGCCGATGTCGGGCAGGGCGAGCGCCCCGAGCAGGGCGTCGGTCAGGGCGTGGAGCAGCACGTCCGCGTCCGAGTGGCCACTGAGGCCGAGCCGAGACGGGATATGGACGCCGCCGAGCATCAGCCGTCGGCCCGCTGCCAGCTCATGGGCGTCGAATCCGATGCCGGTGCGGTACGGAGGAACTCCGAGCGCCGAACTTCGAAGGTCGAACTTCGGACTTCGGACTTTCCTGGGTTGGTTGCGACGATCCCTGTGGGATGCGGGAGGCTTCAAGTTCGATGATTGTAGCCCGCTGCAATTGATGGTCAAGGGAAGCGAGTCACCCGAAGAGGGATCGAGAGATAGAGGGATCGAGGGATCCAGTGCCGGCACTCTTTCCCTTTCACCCTCTATCCCTTTGTCCCTTTCCGCCTCAATTGACACTCGCACGCGTCTGAGTATGATTGCACCGTGATAAATGTCACCGTAAGTGGCGAAGCAGGCAACGGTTGCCCGCCGAGCGAGCGGCAACTTGAGCCGGGCGTTGCTGTCGGACAGGTGCTGGCCGACCCGAACGCGGTCGCGGCCCGGGTTGACGGCCGGCTGGTCGACCTGACCTTCCGGCTTGAACACGACGCCAAGGTCGAGCCGGTGACTTTCGATTCGGAGGAGGGGCGTCAGGTCTATTGGCACTCCGCCTCGCATTTGATGGCGCAGGCAATCAAGCAGCTCTTTCCGACCGCCAAGGTGACCATCGGTCCGGCCGTTCCGGAGGGTTTCTACTACGATTTCGACGTGGAGAAGCCGTTCACCGAGGACGACCTCGCGAAGATCGAGGAACGGATGCAGGAACTCGCCAAGCAGCGGATTCCCATCGTCCACAAGTTCCTGCCGCGGAAGGATGCAATCGGGCTGTTTGAGGCCCGGTGCGAGCCGTACAAGCTCGAACTCATCGAGGGCATACCCGACGAGACTATCTCAGTCTATGAGCAGGGCGACTTCGTCGACCTCTGTCGGGGTCCGCACGTCACCAGCACCGGGAAGGTCAAGGCGGTGAAGCTGCTTTCGGTCGCGGGTGCGTACTGGCATGCGGATGAGAAGAACCGGATGCTCTCGCGTGTCTACGGAATCGCCTTTCCTTCGAAGGAGTTGCTGAAGGCGCACCTCGAACGCCTGGAAGAAGCAAGGCGCCGGGACCATCGCAAACTCGGGCCCGCGCTCGACCTGTTCAGTTTCCACGAGGAGGCCGGGGCCGGACTCGCGTTCTGGCACCCAAAGGGCGCGACCGTTCGCCGTCTGATACAGCAGTACTGGGAGAAGGAGCACCTCGCCGCGGGGTACCAGCTCGTCCTGACCCCGCACATCGCCCGCGCCGGGCTGTGGCAGACCTCGGGTCACCTCGACTACTATGCCGAGAACATGTACCTGATGGAGGTCGACAAGGAGCAGTACGTCCTGAAGCCGATGAACTGCCCGGGGCACATGCTCATCTACCGGACCAAGGTGCATTCCTACCGTGACCTGCCGCTGCGCATGGGCGAGTGGGGCACGGTCTATCGCCGAGAAAGGTCGGGAGTGCTCCACGGAATGATGCGCGTCCGCGGCTTCACCCAGGACGATGCCCACATTTTCTGCACTCCGGAACAGGTCGAGGACGAAGTCTTCGGTGTCGTAAGTCTGTCGGTCAAGATGCTGCGGGCATTCGGCTTCGAGCAGTTCAAGGTAGACCTGTCGGTGCGCGACCCGATTCATCGGGAGAAGTATCTCGGCACCGACGAGCAGTGGACCGTGGGCGAGCAGTCGCTGGTACGCGCGCTTGAACGCACCGGCCTGCCCTACAAGCGGGCCGAGGGCGAGGCCGTCTTCTATGGTCCCAAGATCGACATCAAGCTGCTCGACTCGCTCGGCCGGGAGTGGCAATGCCCGACCTGCCAGTTCGACTTCAACGAGGGCCAGCGGTTCGATATCTACTACATGGGGCAGGACGGACAGCACCACCCGGTCTATCTCGTCCACCGCACTGTCCTGGGCGGCATCGAGCGCTTCATGGGGATACTGGTCGAGCACTACGCGGGCGCGTTCCCGGTCTGGCTCGCACCGGTCCAGGTGCGCGTGTTGTCGGTGACCGAGGCCGAAAACGGCTACGCACAGAAGGTGGGGCAGCAGCTCCGAGCCGCCGGAATAAGGGTTGAAATCGACCTGAAGTCTGATAAGATTAACCTCAAAGTCAGTGAAGCCGAACGCCAGAAGATCCCATACATGTTCGTAGTGGGCGGCCGCGAGGCCGCACA
>CAZVCQ010000247.1:0-5059 GCA_964626085.1 uncultured bacterium | reverse complement strand
GACTCTCGCGCTGGAAGGCGAAGTACTCGCCTGAAATAGCGGCGCAGACGACTGCCGGAATCTATGCCGACATGAGCGAACGCTATCAGGCTTCGATGGTTGCCTTGTGCGCGATGGAACTGGAGACCAAACAGGTGCTGGATTCAAGCGGCATCGACACCATATTCATAGTCTTCTACCTCGACTATGCCCGGCAGCTCTTCAAGCTCTCGCACGGCCGGTCAATCTCCGGCCCGACGCTGGCGCGGGAGGCCCAGGTGCTACTGGAGAAATGGCAGGACGCGGCGGGGACACATCCGCGACGCGTTCCTCGCGTCGCTCCGTGGACGTGTCCCCTTCTGCAAGTCCTCGCCGCCATCCGCACCGACGTCTTCAACGTCCCCGCGCCGGCGCCATAGCCGCAACGCGTCCTCATCGGCCAAGGGGTAGCCAAACCACAGGCTGCCCGCAGCGACGCGGGCAGTCTGTGGGAAGGAGGCCGTTTGGCCTATTCGGTCAGGACGACCTTTCTGCTGATTCTCTTAGCGCCGTTGGCGAGGGTGCAGAAGTACACTCCGGCAGATAGAGTGCCCGAAGGAAGCTTGACCTCGTACCCGCCCGGAGCGACACCACCTTCAGACAGCGACTGGACCAGTCTGCCGCCCGCGTCATACACGCCGACCGATACGCGGCTCTGACTCGGCACATCGTAGCGGACGGAGAACGCACCTTTGGCCGGGTTCGGGCTGACGGAGAGGGACCATCGCAGCGGCACCCCCCGAGGCCCCTCGGCTACCCCACCGCCGGTGAAGCTGATGACGCTGTCCGAGATGTCGTACTGCCAGCCGGGACCGTAGGCAATCACAACAACTCGGCCGGTGTCTGGCACGCTTGCCGGTACGGTCCAGCGATACAAGGTGTCAGTGGCCGGTAACCCGCGGGCTATCGTATCGAGGAGCCACGAGGAGTCACATCTGAGGAACAGCGACAACGAGTCGCAGCGCGGAGGTGAGTGCGTAGTCCAGCGGATTGATGCCGTATCGCCAGGCAGGAAGTTCCCACCATTTGGCGTCACCAGGTCAACCGCATCGACCTCGAATATCGATATCTTGGCGTTCCCGGCGGTAATCAGTTCGCTGTAGCCGTCGCTATTGATGTCGTAGACGGTGCTGACCAAAGACCGAAACCCGCCGTGGTCGTTGTTCCAGTGCCAGACTTCTTCAAGGTCGTTGTCGCCAACTGCCTTGTACACCTTGATGATGTCGGGTGTGGTCCAGATGCACTCGTCGATCCCGTCGCCGTCGATGTCTCCACACTCGCTGATTCTGCCCCAGTCGGTCCCCGAGAACGAAACAGAGTCAACCAACGTGCGACTGTAGTTGTCATCGCCTACCATCTCCCACATGAACAGATAGATCTTCCCGCGCGGGACGTTCTCGTAGGCAACGTAGAACTCGGGCTTGCCGTCGCCATCGATGTCGTTGGTCGTGAACGCGTCGGCTCCATTCGGCTGCAGTACCGTGTCCTGATATACGATCCGATACTGGTCATCGCCCGTGCATTCCCAGACGGACGTGATTCCGTAGCTGCCAGCCGA
Organism: uncultured bacterium; assembly: GCA_964626085.1. GTDB lineage: Bacteria > Hydrothermota > Tepidihabitantia > Tepidihabitantales > Tepidihabitantaceae > UBA2258. The sequence goes on along the minus strand of CAZVCQ010000247.1, from coordinate 3,483 downwards.
AGCAGAGGCGAGGTTCATCTTGCCGTCCATGTCGAAGTCGCCGACGGTCATGCAACTGAATGCATGCGTGGTGTCGCGCCACACGAGTTGATTCTGGTCGTTGCCGGTGTTCTCCCAGATGCAAGTCCCAATACCGGGCGTGGCGCTGAATATTCCCTTGCGACCATCTCCGTCCATATCTGGCAGATAGCGAGTAAGAAAAGGTATTGCGAAATTGTTCCCACACCGGTAATACCACGAGAGCGAGCTGGGGTAACTGGAACTGTCGGGGCTCTCCAACATCATGACGATATCGTACGCGGTATCTCGTGCCGGCGTTATCTCGAGGTTGATGCATACTACGTCGGTCAGCCCATCCCTGTCGACGTCGCCGGCCGCGAAGGGAATGGCATTGCCGGTCGTGATGCCGGGAGGTTCCGGGTATTTGCCTGTGTCTGCGAAAACGAGGCAAAAGCGGTTCCAACCCTGATGCTCCCAAGCTTCGTGCCGAAGAGGGTTGCTGGGTTGAATCGTGCCTGTGTAGAAGAAGAGCTCCGGCAACGAGTCGTGGTCACTATCGCAGCAAACGACGCGCCCGGCAGAACCGGAGTAGGGTCCAGAGGGAATCCGCGCGACTCTTTTAGCGTAAGTGGCTGAAAGAACTGCCGACCAACCAATCAACAACAGGACCAGACATCTGATCATAAGAGGCGGCGGGGAGGTGTGACACACCTCCCCGCCTATCCTATTCTATCTGACGAGAGTCAGACGTCCAGTCGAGACTGTGCCGCCAGCCGAGTAACGCAAGAAGTACACGCCGACAGGTAGAGCGTGCCCACGGAAGTCCGAGCCGTCCCAACGTGCGGAATGAAAGCCCCTTTGACGAGGACCGCACTCCAGTCGTCGCACGAGCCGACCGGATACATCGTGCACAGTAAGCTCAACTGGCCCGTACTGCGCGAGATCGTATTTGACCAAGGTCCCCCTGGCGAAGGGATTCGGGCTGCAACCACGCAGCCGAGTGACGTACTTCCAATTGGAACCCAGGCTCTGTACGCCCTCGTCGCCACGGGTTTCTTCCTCAATCTGGAACAGCTTCAACTTCGTAAGCGCCACGTAGTCGCCGCTCGCCCGCTCGACTTGAACGACAATGCGCGCGTCGTCCTTGTAGCAACGTTTCGGCACCTGCATCCAGATCGTGTCGGGTACACGCGGGTCTACTTTGGCGTGTTCCCACGGTCCCGAGTCGCACCGCAAGTCCGCTTTCCACGTGCCTTCGCCCTCGTGATATAGAACGGCTCGGAGTTTGTATGTCCGGCGCGGGTCGAGGTATGGTAGTTGGTAGGTCAAACCGGTTACGCTCGTATCAGTGTTCAAGGACTCGAACTGCGCGAACCCCCCGCGTGAGAGGCAGTAGGGCGATTGCTTGGGTTTTCCCAGCTCAGCCGCGTAGAATGAAGCAGGCTCGTAATCCTCGTGGGGACCCGGACCAAGGCCCTTGCCGAGCGTTGGGCCTGCCCAGCCGTGCTGTCCGAAGACCATTGCATACACCGGTGGAATGAGAGACAGCTGTTCCGTCCGGACCGTGTTGCAGATGAAAACCGATGTCTGCTCTCTCCAAGTCCAATAGCCGTCAACATGTGGATACGAGGACTGCAACTGCGTCTGGAAGAACGGGCAAGGCCCGGGGTCCGGCAGGTATCTACCCCAGATGTCGGTGTTGGTGCTATCTGGTGAAACCTGCTCGTGCCAGATCGTTGCGAAGCTCGTCGTCATCACCGGGAAGTCTGACTCCAGACCGGGCGACCCGCTCTGATTGGAGGGGTTCTCCCACTGCGATACTGGATAGCTGAGCCATCTCGACCGCCGCCAGATGTCGTGCGGGTAGATGCTGTCGTCGTTTGGTCCGCGCCAGACGCAGAATACCGAATCGCCATAGGCTTCCATCGAGGGATTCGAGGCGGGCTCGGTCATGAATTGGCCCGTCGGCGACGAGATCTGGGTCGGCAGCGACCAGACCCCATACTGCCGCTGGCGATAGAAGACGCTCTGGTCTTTTATCCAGCAGACATTGACCGCGCTGCCGGGAATGGCCACAACCGATGCGCCGTAGCAGTCCAGCGGACCGGCTATGTCGACAGTCTCCGCCTGAGACGCGCCGTACATCGAGAATGTGTTGAAGTATACCAAGTTGTTGAGCAAAGTATCGCCGAAACTGACCGGGTATACTACGTAGGCTTCCGGCCCCGGCGGGCCCACAAACGGGCATGCGGCCAGCGAAGGTGCGCCCGCGAGGGTGTCGACTCTGCCTTGGAAAACCACGGCCTTGTCCCAGGTCCCCTGTGCGACACGGATCGCACGTTCGATGCTGCCATCCGGAGCCAGATAGACGACCCAAGGAATGTTCAGCGGCGGATCGCCGACGACGATATTCAGAACCATGGCCGGGGACGTGCCTTCCCCGAGGGGTTCGACTACGGGCCACGTTGTGCCACCGTCGGTGGACTGAGTATAGAAGACGGTGTCGTTCCCAGTGTAGACAGCGTGTAGCCAGCCTGTGTTGGGGTCGCGTGCCAGCTTGCGGCCCCAGTTTGGATACGTCATTTGCGGCCCGTTGCCGCCGGCATACGAAGTCCCGAAGTATGGCAGCATGGGAGTGTGTGGCTGTCCCACGCAGTGTCCTTTACTGGCCGCCACGTGGATCAAGCCCTCCGACTCAGCATCCAGCGAAAACGTAACCATTCCACTGGCATCTGTCGTACCCACGACGTAGAAGTCGTCGTTACACACGCATACCTGCGCGCCCTCGACTTTGTCGCTGCCCATCTCGACGCTGACTGTGAAAGACCGAGCATCGCCCGTCGGTATCCACGACGGATAGGTCACGTCCGCAGCCTCTGGGGTTCCGCCTGACCAGACTTGCATCGTCGGGTTACCGAGCCACATGTAGCTGTAGATGTTCATGGTGGCTTTTGGGAACTGCTGGTTATAGTCCCACTTTGCCGCGACATCTGCATCCATGAGCATCTTCATGCCGCCCAAGTCAAATACGGGGGCCGAATAATGATGCCCCCCGCCCTCCACTCCCTCCGGCCAGTTGTCTCCTATAGCCCTGACTGCAGTGGAACATTGGGATCTGGACGCAAATATGTTACCGGCGTCACTGGAGCCGAAGCTGGCAACCGCGCCGTAACCACTGCCGTCTTGGTCGGGCCACTTCCGCATCCACTTCTCGGACAAGCAGGTTCCCTGAGACAAGTCTCCGCAGTAGCAGGCAAAATTGAACACCACGGGAGTATGTTGATTGTCGAGACTGCCGACTTCACTAGTCGTCCAATCCTCGTCATGAGTGTTCCACTGGTCCCACCGGTTGGACTCGCCATGACCGTGATAAATCAGTACCCCGGTACCCTTTCCGACGGATCCCTTTACATCCTCGTTATCGAACTCTCCCCAGCAACCCATGATCGTATCCCGCTTGTAGTCGTGGAAGGACAGGTCCAT
>CAZVCQ010000246.1:0-5103 GCA_964626085.1 uncultured bacterium | reverse complement strand
GGCGCGAGATGCCGACGCGCTGGGCATTGGGGAAATAGACCAGGTTCCGGCCGGGGACAGAAACGAACGATGTCAGGCGCGCGCCCTTCTCGGCGAACGCGTCTTTGACGATCTGCACGAGGATGTCTTCGTTCTCGCGCAGGGTGATAGTGCGGGGTTCGGGTTTGGACCCGCTGCCGCCCTCCTCATCATCGAGTTCGTCGAACTCGGGGATTTCCACCAGCGGCAGGAAACCGTTCTTGCGCAGGCCGATGTTGACGAACGCGCCTCTCAGGCCTTTGACTACGTTCTCGACCCGACCCTTGTAGATGCGGCCGACCAGGGCCTGACTTTCGGCCCGTTCGATATAGAACTCGACCAGCCGGTCGTCTTCAATGATGGCGACCCGCGTCTCCCACTCATTGCCGGTCAGGACAATTTTCGTCTTAACTTTCATCAATCCTCCATCGGTACTGGCGAAAGCGGGGACAGTCCCACTGAGCGCGAGGACGCGCGGGACAGTCCCCGCTTTCGCCCATCAATCTTCCATTGGTGTCCGGATGCGGCCATTGTACGCAACCAGACAGTCCCGACGCCGTATCGACAGGCTTCGGGCTTCAGTATCACTTATGTCAAATATCCCGGCCAGGGCGTCAAAGAGCTTGATGCCGGCTTCAATCCCAAGGTCAAGGACGACCGTCCTCGGAACTGGGGACAGTCCCCCTGCGGGGACAGTCCCCTGCAGGTCTTTCACTCCGGTCAGGCCTTTTGCGCGTTCAACCAGGACGGCGAAGTCGCCGTTGAACGCCTTGGGCAAAGTTACGTCGTAGCGGGCCAGGTTGATAATCCGGCCCAGGGAAGGGTTTTCCCGGGCAATCGGCCGGGCCGCGGTGATGCGCAGGCCATGGGGCAGAAACGTGCCCAGGTCGCGGACGATGTTGCCGGTGTAGTGGTAGGCGGTGTACACGTCCAGGTACTCACCGCTTGAGACCAGCCCGACCGGCAGCGGCGGGCCGAACGACAGCATCGGCTTCGGGGCAAAACCCTTGGTATAGGCAATCGGCAGCTCGCTGCGTCGGAGCGAGCGATAGAAGGCGCGGACCCGGTCGAGGTGCGCGGCGAACCGGTACGGCTCCTCGACCATGTACTTGATGCGGAAACGGGTGCGGAGTTCCTGGAAGCTCTGCAGCGGCCTCGGCCTCCGCCCGTAGTCCGGCTTACTGGGGGAGAGGGATGAGGGGCTAGGGGCTAGGGAGGCGGAACCGGCGGCGCGGGACGAGGGGACGCACGCGCCGCAGTTGGTGCAATCGCCGGACGCGCAGTCGGGCGTCATCTCACCGGCCTTCGCCTTCTCGTATTCCCGGGCAAGAAACTCCCGGCTCACGCCGACATTGATGAAGTCCCAGGGCAGGCGGTCCTCCGGTTGACGTTCCGCATGATACGTCTTCGGGTCAACCCCGAGCGCCGCGCAGCTCTCCACCCAGAGCGGGAAGCGAAAGAACTCGGTCCATTCCTGGAACACGCCGCCCTCGCGGTAGACCTTCTCGATGACCGGTCCCAGCTTCTCGTCCCCGCGCGCGAGCATGGCTTCAACGTACGAGCACTCCGGGTTCGCCCACTTCGCCTTCACGTTCCGGCGATTTATTGCAGATCGCACCCGGTCGATCTTGGCCTGGGTCTCGGACACGTCCGCGAACCCGGCCCACTGGAGCGGCGTGTGCGGTTTGGGCACGAACGGGCTCAGGTTGAACCTTACCGGCCGGCCTTTGCAGAGCCGGCCGATTTCAGTCACGAACCTGCCAATCCCGTCGACGTCGGCATCGGTCTCCCCGGGCAGCCCGACCATGAAATAGAGCTTCACGCCGTTCCAGCCGGCATCAAGCGCGTTGCGCACCGATTCGAGGATGCGCAGCTCCGAGATGTTCTTGTTCACGAACCCGCGCAGCTTCTCCGAAGCGGTCTCCGGGGCAAAGGTCAGGCCGGCCTTCTTCACTTCCTGCAGGCTCAGGGCCAGCTCGCTTGAAAAATCTTCGCCCCGGGTCGAGGGTAGGGAAATCGAGACCCGGCGTTCCTTCAGGCGCGAGTTGAGTTTCGTAATCAGCCCGGGCAGGTCCGGGTAGTCGAGAGCGGAGAGCGACAGCAGCGACACTTCCTCCCAGCCCGAGGCGCGGATTCCCCGCTCGGCCAGCCGTACAACCGAATCCTGCGAACGGAGCCGGACCGGTCGGTTCATCATCCCGGCCTGGCAGAACCGACAGCCGCGAGTACAGCCGCGCGCCATCTCGATGGTCAGGCGGTCGTGAGTGATTTCGCAAATCGGCACGAGCGGCGGAAAGGGAAAGTCCTCTTCCTTCAGTTCATCGATGACCCGGCGCCGCACGGTCCATCCGTCTGCGTTCTGCCCTTCCACTCTGGATTCTGGACTCTGGACTCTGGATTCTGGATTCGTCTGCGGAGTGATGCCGGGCACGTAGAGACCTTCAAGCCGGCTGAGTTGCGAGAGCAGTTCGCCTCGGTCCCGGCCGCCCCAGTTCGCTACGACGCCGGTTATCTCGCGCACCGGGTCCTCGCCGTCGCCGACGACGAATACGTCAATGAAATCCGCCATCGGCAGAGGGTTCACAGTGCACGGCCCGCCGGCGACGATCAGCGGATGGGACGCGTTACGTTCGACACGGCGCAAAGGGATGCGGCAGAGGTCGAGCAGGTAAAGGACATTGGTGTAGGAAAGTTCGCTCTGAAGCGAGAGGCCGAGCACGTCGAACTCGGATACCGGCCGCTGCGATTCAAGTGCATACAGGGGCAGGCTGCGTTCGCTGAGCGCCTTGCCGAAGTCGGGCCACGGCGCATAGCAGCGCTCGCAGACCGCGTTGTCCAGCCGGTTGATTATCGAGTAGAGGATTCTGAGTCCGTAGTTGGACATGCCCAGTTCATAGACCTCGGGCATGGCCAGGACCCAGCTTACCCGTGCTGAATCGGGGTCACGCAGCAGGGCATTATACTCGCCGCCCGTGTAGCGTATCGGCTTGGTGACGAGGGGTAGAACCTCGCGGATTCTTTCATCCATTCAGTTTTCTGCCTCTATGTTAGCCTGATACCAAGCGAAGTCAAGGAAACAGGGCGCGGGTGCGCGGGCAAGCAGCTGCACGCCTCAGACTGTCAGGCAATCAACAATCGGAAATCGCCAGTCGGAAATGGATTGAACCGCCAGGACGCTAGGAATGACAAGGCCCGACTTCCCTTGCTCCTTGATGGAAAGGGTCGGGGTGAGGGGGAAGCTGTCAGCCGTTGGCTGCTAGCTGTTGGCCGTCACCCTCGTGGGCCCCGCAGGGGTTGGCGCGCATCCCCCCGACTCCCCGAGTGGCGCTACTGCTTCCTCAACACAAGACTATGCTTTTCTGTCGTCTGCCAACGTCCGCCAGTGCAGGTGAGGACTCCGTTCCTCAAAGTGCAGGAAGTGAACTCTGCAGGATTATGATCTGTGTCCACGTACAGGGTTTTAATGCCGCCTTCCTGGACCGGGATCCATGATATGTGCTCGGTCACGCTGCTCCCATTGTAACGCGCCGTCTTCTTGTCGAAGTCCAGTCGTATGTCGAGCCTCGTCACTTTGCCCTGAGAGGTTATCTTATGCTCACCCGACCATATTCCAGCGACCCACGACTTGGGTTTGACCTCGATCTTACGCTGGCCCAGGAAAACAAGGCGGAACTTGGCAGGGCCGTTCCATTCTTTGGTCTGCGTCACGCGGACGAACGCGACATGCGTCCCATCGAAGTTAGGCAACTTCTTGTTGCCAAACTTGGTGAAGTCCACCACCTCGACTCTCCGAGGTGTGTCCCAGAGTGAGCTCCCGTCGCTTTTGGGGTCGATCTTCCTGGGAGACCACTCGTACTTCTTGCCATCTTCATTGATGACGTTCCCGTCTTCGTCCAGTAGTGAGATTGTCCACTCGGCGAACACCGAGCCACTAATAAGACCGATGTTGAACTCCTCGTATTGGTCGAGGACCGCGATTCTCACGCTGACGTCATTCGCCAGTGCAAACTCATCGCTCTTCCCTGTCTCTTGGTCGTAGGGAAAGAGGTAGAGGTATGCGTCCCGGTTGTCTGGAGTGCTGACGTCAGGGTTCATCTGGAGAGTCACGTGGTTGATGGTGTTGGGGGAGACCGGCTTCAGCGCTAGCTCCACTCCAGCGGCAGAGCCGATGCACAAAAGGACAGCGGCCGTGCACACGGGGCCGATTCGTCCCAGGTTACGTGCGATACAGGTCATAGAGTACCTCCTTCTTGCAGCGTTGGCTGCTTCTGTTCGGTCATCTTCGGCACTTCGGGACACTTCACCGGGGGACTTCGGGGACGCATTACTTAACCCCAAATCCGTCAAGGCCGGGCGGGGTTCGGGGTTCACCATCAGGGAATCCGCTGACAGCTTACCGCTCACAGCTAACGGCCTCGGCGCCGGGGCGGCTTCGTTGCGGGCTTGTCACGGGCAATGGGCGCGTTTGCGCTTTCGGCTGCTTCGACTCTCTCGTAGAGAGTCTCGGGTGCGATGTCAGCGCCGTTGGGCCACGCGATTGTCCCGCCTTCGATTCGAGCCTGACGGAAGTACGAAAGGTCTCGCAAAGGGAAGAACACAGGCCCCAAGTCGAGGCAATCGGAGAAATCCACGTCGCCCGCTGCGCCGTCATCGAAGGTCACACGGAAGACGTACCCGCTACGGTATTCAATCGCCGTCACTCTGCTGAGATTCCACATCACATGTCCTAGTTGAGCGGCTCTATCTTCTCGAGTTCCTGCCCCGTGCGTACCAGTGACCAGTCATGTTCCAGTTCCGCGACGTGCAGGTCTATCCATTCCCGTATCAGTCGGAGCGCCGTGCGCGACCTGAGTTTTCCACGGAGCATGTTGCCCTGGAAGTCGAGCAGTGCCTTGTCGTCCTGGTATTCCACGTGTATGTGCGGCGGGTTATGGTCATCGTAGTGCATGCGCACGACTATCCCGAAGAATCTCGACAACTCAGGCATGGGTGGATGTTACCTTGGCCGCGTTGGGATGTCAAGGCGACAGCGGGCCCCTAAACCCGACATTGAGTCACAGGATCGACTGGATTTCGCGCCCGACG
>CAZVCQ010000245.1:0-5104 GCA_964626085.1 uncultured bacterium | reverse complement strand
GCTGGAGATATGGGAAGTGTCCTTGCCACCTACGTATTTGACGCGGATAACGTACAAGACGCTTGACGTCGGACAGATCGCCAGTATTCTTTATCAATGGAGATTGAGTGTATTCACATACTGAAAGAGGCCGATGACGTGGGGAATGTCCCTCTTTCCTCCCGGAGTAGCAGAACTCAAAACAGGAGCAGAACATGAAAAAGCGCTGTGCCGGACTGGTCGTTGTCCTGGTTTCGTTCGTTGTCTTCGGCGTCGCCAACGCCGACATCTTGTTCGACGGGGTGATTGACCCACTTGCCGCCGTGACCCTGATGGACTCGGTGAAGTTGACGTCGCCGGACATGACTCTCCTCACCCCGGGCTGGGGTTCCCATCCGCCGATGGACACCTTCGTCTTCACCGGCGTCACCGCATGGCCGGCAGGTCTCGTGCTGTACGGGACCGTCAACGGCCTGCCCGCTAACACTACGATTCAGTTCCTGCAAGCCGATACCTGGTACCGCATTGGTCTTGGCGTTGTGGCGCCCCTGGTGATGTTCTTCGGCGATGTAACTGGCGTTGAGGAGTCAAGGCTCGGGGTCGAACCCCTGCCGCGCCTGGTCGTCAGCCCGAGTGTGGTGACCGGACAGATGACGGTCAGGCTGCACCCCGTCGGTACCGGTAGACCAGTGGTGGAGATACACGATGCGGTCGGCAACGTAGTCCGCTCGCTTGGCTGCACCGCCGGGACCGGTGGCGCCGCCACGGCTACGTGGAACCGTGAGGACGACCGCGGACGCCTAGTGCCCGAAGGCGTCTACTTCTGCCGCTACGCCGCCTCTGGCGTCGTAGCCGTCAGAAAGGTCCTCGTAACGCACTAGCCCTTTCCGCCGAGTCTGAGCCGCCCCTGGGGAAGGGGAATCAGGGACAGTGGAGCTGTTGAAGCAGCCACCTCTTGTCATTCTGAGCCCTTCGCTTGCTGTCACCCTGAGTCTATCGAAGGGGTGACACGAATGGGGCTTCTCAACAGCCACGCAGTTACCTGTTTGAAGGCGCGGCAGGAGTTCAGTCTGCCCATTGACATCCCCGCCTGCGAGTCCTATAATGGGCCATGCGCGAGCCGGATGCGGGTTCGCGGACGTGGGTCCTGCCCGCCGAAGGCACGTGCAGAGAATGCCGAGGGATAGACCCTGGGCAAACCTAAGGAGGAGCGCGTGAAAGGAAAGACTGTTGTAAGCAAAGCAGCACCACTGCCCGTGCTGCTCCTGCTGGTCGGTACGCTCGTGCCGCTCGCCCATGCCGACGTGCTGATTACCGGCGTGCTGTCAACCGGCAGCCACGTGGTCTACGGGGACTCGGTGGCCATTATGGATATGGGAGGCGGCTTCCGGAACTACGTGACCACGGGTTGGGGCGGCGATACCATGACCGTAGACTCGTGCGACTTCACCCCCCCGCTGGCAGCCATGCCGATGATAATCACCATGTTCTACCGGCAGGACGACTCGGCCTACAAGTTCGATGTCAACATGCCCGTGTTCGACAGTTGGTACATCATCCCCGGGACGCCGCAGGAGGCAGAAGTACTCTTTTACACACCAATGCCCGGCGTGGACGAATACTGGAGATCTGGGCACGCGTGTGCCGGTCTGACCGTCAGTCCGAGCATCGTCCGAGCCGGTGCGGACCTTCGCGCCGAAGGCGTGACCCGCCCGAGCTGCGCCTTCACGTTGTACGACGCGACGGGCACCCGAGTCCGTACGCTCAGGACGCGGGCATGGACGGGAACCGCCACCGCCACGTGGAACGGCACGGATGACTTCGGACACAGACTGCCCGAGGGCATCTACTACTGCTGCCTTGACGACCCAGCCAACCCGATGGTGCGCAAGCTCATACTCACCCGCTAGGACAATGCAGCTTTAACCGACGCGAAGGGACGTACCCCGGAACAAGAAGACTCAAAACAGGAGCAGAACATGAAGAAGTGCTGTGCTGGACTGGTCGTTGTCCTGGTCTCGCTCGCTGCCTTCGGGGTCGCCGACGCCGAGTTCTCGTTCCACGCGGTGCTCGACCAGATGACCACCGTGACCCGGATCGACTCGGTGAAGTTGACGTCGCCGGACATGTTTTTCCTTACCCCGGGCTGGGGTTCCCAGACGCCGTACGACACCTTCGATTTCAATGGCCTCACCGCATGGCCAATGAGTATCAGGCTTTTAGGGACCATAAACGACTCTCCCGTAGGCAGATCGATCTACCCCCCGAAAACCGATACCTGGTACTTCGTCAGGTTCAGCATCCCGTCATCCAGGGTGATGTTCTGGAGAGACCCCGGCGTCGAGGAATCACAGCCAGCGGTTGAGCGTCGGCCGCGTCTGACCGTCAGCCCGAGCGTGGTGACCGGACAGATGACGGTCAGGCTGCAGCCTGTCGGCACCTGTAGACCAGTGGTCGAGATACACGACGCGGTCGGCAACGTAGTCCGCTCGCTTAGCTGCACCGCCGAACTCAACGGGCCTGCCGTTGCGACCTGGAACCGCAAAGATGACCGCGGACGCCTCGTGCCCGAGGGCGTCTACTTCTGCCGGTATGCTGGAGCCGGCGGCGTCGCGGTCCGGAAGGTACTGGTAGCGCACTAGCCTTGTCATGAGGCTGATAATGGGCAGCGCCCCTCTCTTCTCCCGCAACGGGAGCAGAGCATCATGAACCGCGCTCGGGGCCGGGAGACTGTCACTCCCGCCGATATGGGCATCGACAAGGTGCAGACCGAGGTTAGAATTAGACATTGTTGAGGAGGTAGCATGAAGTGCTTCATGTTCCTGTCAGTCATCGCGCTAGCTCTCTTGGGCGCGCCCGTCCCGCAGCCGGCCCAACCAATCTGCCTGGGCTTGAACCGGGCCAACTCACTGCTGCCGTTCTCTGATTACGTCTGGCTCGACAGCATTGACGGTCCACGCGATACAACCTACGATCCTCCAGTCGCAGTATTCGGTGCGGCCGTGCTGCGCGCCAGCCAGCCGGCCCCGGCCACGAAAGTCAAAGTGGGTCTGTACAAGAACGGCATCCTCTCGTCGATGGCGACCTCAACACATGACTTGGCCGCCGGTGATTCGGTGAAGATCACGTGGTCGTACATGCTCGAAGATACCGCGTGGTACAAGGTCCGGGTGGCGGTAGCCGACGGGCAGCCGACTGAGAGTTCCAGCGTTACCTGGCGGTTCAAGGTCGGGCCAATGCCAGATGGCGTCGTGTTCGAGAACACCTTCGTGCCCTTTGATACCATCGACACGCTGGAAGGCTTCTTCACCACGGTCGGGATACACAACTACACCGGCTGCCTGGATTCGGGCCGGCTCTGTTGGAGCATGTCCGACACTGCGCAGGTCGTGTACGCCGAGTCGATGGACATCGACCTCGAGCCCGACCTCGGCAGCTATTTCATCTTCCACGTGCCGAGGTTCACGACGACCGGGCCACATCACGGCATCATGCACTTCTGGACCTACGGCGGGTCTGCAGACACGCTCGAATGGGACTTCTGGGTCGGCCCGCCGCTTGGCATGCAGGACGCCGCCGCCGGAATGACCGCTGAACGCAAACTGCCGGTCACCGTGTTCCGTAGCCTGCCGCGCGGCACGGCTGCGTTCGACGCGATGGGCAGGCGCGTGCTGCACCCGAAACCCGGCATCTACTTCCTGAGAACCGAAGCCACAGCCGCACCTCGTAAGGTCCTGCTCGTCGAGTAGAAGACCCACCTGTGAGTTCCACAATGGGGCATGACCGGGTGTTGTCTCAGAAGGTGCTGGATGAGACTGACGACTGACAGGAAAAAGGGCATGAAGAAGCGTTGTGCCGGAATGGCAGTCGTGCTGGCATTGCTCGTTGCCTTCGGCATCGGCACCGCACTGGATTTCCACGGCGTGATCAACCCAAACGGCGATGATGCCCGTGATGTCCGCATCGACTCGGTATTGGTGATCCCGCCGGATACCATGTTCTTGACTGCGGGCTGGCGCGCACAAGGGACGACATACGACACCTTTGATTTCCCGGACCCATCTCAATGGCCGATGGAGCTCTGGGTCTACGGGGTGATCAACGTATTCTCCACGACGGTACACATCATCGGCCTGGTTGGCCAGCAATGGTACCCCTTGTGTCTTGGCGTCCACATCCCTCTGGTGATGTTCTACGACACGGCTGGCATCTACGCCGTTGCGGAATCAAAGCCAGCAGTCGAGACTCGGCCGCGTCTGGTCGTCAGCCCCAGCGTGGTGACCGGGCAGATGACGGTCAGGCTGCAGCCCGCCGGAATGGGCAGACCGGTAGTCGAGATACACGACGCGGTCGGCAACGTGGTCCGCGCGCTGGACTGCTCGGTCGTAGCCGGTGGGCTCGCCACGGCGACGTGGAATCGTGAGGACGACCGCGGCCGCCTTGTGCCCGATGGCGTCTACTTCTGCCGGTATGCTGAAGCCGGCGTCATCGCGGTCCGTAAAGTCCTTGTAGCGCACTAGCCCTTTGCGCCAAACCTGCCGGTCCCCAATCCTTGGTCCCCAACCCCTGGCCCCCTTCCTGATTGACATCCCCGCCCGCGAGCAGGAGATACGGAGAGCGGTAGGTGTCGTCTGCAGTTCGGGCCTTACCGGGAAGCGATATGACAGATGTCTGCATGTATACCAGGAGTCGACGTGGGCGATCGGAACGCCCGTAAGGAGTGGCTGATGAAGACGAAGAGCAGACGAACGATCGGTATGCTGGCCATGTGCACCGGGGTCGTGGCGAGCATCGGAATCGCCTCAGCGGATTGGGTCACGACCAGCGTTGCCGTGGGCTCGATGCCCCGGGCCGTGGCCGTGAACCCGGTGACTAACAAGGTCTACGTGACGAGTTTCAGTGACGGCACTTTGACGGTCGTCGACGGCGCGGACAATAGCACCCGGACCGTGACGGTGGGAGGGAACCCCGTCGCCGTGGCCGCGAACCCGGTGACCAACAGAATCTATGTCGCCAATAGCTTCAGCGACAACGTGACGGTCGTCGACGGCGCGACTCACAGCACCCAGATCGTGGCGGTCGGAAGTCGACCGAATACCGTAGCGGTGAATGGGGCCACCAACAA
>CAZVCQ010000244.1:0-5121 GCA_964626085.1 uncultured bacterium | reverse complement strand
GTAGCCCTGTTGCTGGCCCGCGGCAGGCGGGAGTCGATTCAGGATTACCTGCCGTACTTCCTGCCGGGAAGTCACCTGATGAAGACCGTGTTCACCCGCGAGGTTCCGTTCTGGGAGCCATTCGGGAGCAGGTGTCTGAGCATGAACGAGGAGGTTGTTGCCCGACTCCTGGGCGTGGGCTGTGAGCAATCCGGGGCCATGGCAAAGTCGGGTCACGCCGCTGAGCCGTGGCACGGAGACATCGTCGAGTTCCTCTCCAACTCCGGCGTCGTGCTTGGCTCCGCCACCCTTGAGTCCATCAAGACGCTCTGGGGCTACGTCCGTCGCCTGGACGTCATCCGCGAGAAGTGGGGGTTCGGCTCGCTGCATCACGTATCGGGCGGAGCCTGTCTCTTGTTTCACGGGCCGTCCGGGACCGGCAAGACCCTGACCGCCCGCGTGCTATGCCAGGCGCTCGGGCGCGAGCCACTTGTCATCAGCTACCCTGATTTGGTCAGCAAGTGGGTCGGCGATACCGAGAAGAACACCAAGGCCGCATTCGCCAAGGCGGCAAAGACCGACAAGGTACTGGTCTTCGATGAGGCGGACGCGGTCTTCGCCCGGCGCACCGAGGTACGGAACTCCAGCGACCGCTTCGCCAACGGCGAGGTGAATACGCTGCTGATGGAAGTGGAGAAGTTCTCCGGTATCGTCGTCCTCACCACGAACCTTGCCGATGTGTTCGATACGGCGCTCCAGCGCCGCATCAAGTACAAGGTGTACTTCGGCCCGCCCGACGCTGAAGCGCGGTCCGAGATATGGCGGAAGCACCTGCCCAAGGAGGCGCCGCTGGCACCGGACGTGGACTTGGGTCGGCTGGCAGGGGAGTTCAAGCTGACCGGCGGGCAGATTGCCAACGCGGTTTTGTCCGCTGCCTCGCGGGCGGCGTCGCGGCTAGAGGAAGACACGGACACCGGTCAGATGATGATGGCCGATTTCGAGGCTGCTGCGCAGCGCGAACAGAACGGCTATGCCGCAGAAGGGAGCAACAGGAGGTTGGGGTTCTAGGCGAGTTGCCGGTCCGACGGGCGAAGCAGGAAGCTGGAAGCGGCGGGGACGGCGGTCAGGAGGTGACGTTGATGCCGAAGACGGCCGCGGCGATGGCGTGGAGCGTACCGCCATCTAGGGACTTGGATTCGTAGAGGTCAATGAGGTCGGCCGCGGCCATCTGGAGTGACTTCCCTGGGGTAATTCGGGGACATAGTATTCAATTATGTGCCCGTCAAGGCCGAGCGGGTTTTGACTGCATCGCGGGCAGTTCGCTCACGGCCACCACATTTCCGACTGCCGATTGGCGATTGCCGATTTGCAGAACACGGGGCGGCTCACTTGTCCGACTGCGGTTTGTCGCGGACGACGGGCGAGCGTTCCCGGGCGCGGAGTTCGGCCATGATTCTGCGGCCGCGGGCCGTGGATTCCTTGAGGTCGTCTTTGACGCTGATGCCCTTTTCGCGGCGCAGCCTCTCGCGGTCGGCCCGCATCTTGTGCAGCCAGTCCATCCAGTCCAAGCCATCAATCTTCATAGCGCAACGCCTCCTCTGGAGTTCTGATACTTACCAGTGGGTAGCCTTCGCGCAGGTTCACCGAGTTCAATCTGCGCTCGGCCCATTCGTTTGCGAGATGTTTCAGGTTCAGTGTAACCAGCAGGCCTACGCCCGCGACTGAAGCACTTGCGACATGCCGGGCGTCGGCCGAGTAGTCTTCGGGGATTATCTTCTCGGCGAGGTAGGATGCGGCCAGTCGTCTGACCTCGTCCTCATCAAGGGTCAGTTCGTCAACGTGCTCAAGCAGGTCCAGCAGCTTCGCGCGAAGCGGACCTGCAGTCGCGGCTAGTTCGTCCGCCGTTACCGGCGATGTTACGGCACCGAGAATCCCCAAGTCTATCTGGTCAAACAACGTGCGGACGGCCTCTCTGCGGGTGGCGTTCCGCGGCTCGTCATCGAAGTAGAAGCCGAATATCGATGTTTCCAGGTAGAGCAGCGGCCTGTGTTTCATCCGGTCAGCATAGCAGGCCCGGGGCTGTTGTCAAACGGCAAGGGGTGCCCTTGCAGACAGGACGCAGAGAGACTTCCCGACTTCGTGTGCGCCGCGCACCGTAGGAACGAACGCAATGGCAAACAGCGCAGGAACCGGACGGCGGTCAGGAGGTGACGTTGAGGCCGAAGATGGCCGCGGCGATGGCGCAGCGCGGCTGCGCCGCGAGTGGACAGGTGCCCGCAGAGAGACCCTCTCGTGAGACTCAGGGCGGCTCAGCGCCGGTTTGCAGTGGCGAGCGGACAGTCAGGAGAGAACCACGATACCGAACAAGGACCGGGCGATCTCAGCAAGGAGGACATCCCCGTCGAGCGATTTGGCTTCGTAGAGGTCAATCAGGTCGGCTGCGGCCATTTGGAGGGATTTGTCCGCGTAGGTGCGGGACAGCCGGCCGAGCTTCTGGGCAAAGGCGAAGTAGGCGACAAACTTGTCTGCGGGAATACCCCTCGCGGCCAAGACCGGCCTGAGTTCGTCCGCGATAATTGACGTGTGGATGGCACCGCTCGGCTTGCCCCCGGTGCTATTCTGTGCGGGACCTGTGGCAAGCCGAAAGCCTCAAGCCGCAAGCTGTCCACGAATTCACGCGGACGCGGCAGGCGAAAGCAGCCTCAGGACAAACAGGCCGGGCGCTTGGTTTCGGGGGCCAAGACTGGCGGTTCTTCGGGCGCGAAACCTGACGGATCGGGTCCATGACGGAAATCAGCACGGTTACATAGGCCTCAGTTGGCCTAAGTAGCTGAAGGAAGCCGCGTTAGACGCTGGCGATGTCGCCCAAGTGACGATTCCTGTAATCACCCTGGGAACCGTTCCCGGGACGGTTCAGGAGGTGGTTCTCGGAGGCACCCCGAAAGGGGTGTTCCCGGGGATTCTGGAGCCGATTTCCAGCGCGATTCTGGCCGCGATTTGGACTCCCATTTGGACGTTGATTCAGAACGCCACTGGTGAACTGATTCGCGAGCCGACTGTGTCGGTGATTCGGATGAGCAGATGCAGGGCGACTTTCGGGCTGACTTGCTATGTGGTTTGCGGTGCGGTTCCGAATGTGACTTGGATGGGCACTCCTTGAATGAGTTGCGGTTTCGGGTAGATTGGGGCGTGGCGCTAGCGAGCATCAGCCTGCGCGGTTTCAGGAATCTCGAGCCGACATCTGTCGACTTCGCCGAGGGCTCGAACTACGTGTTCGGGCCGAACGGCGCGGGGAAGACGAACCTGCTCGAGGCAATCCACTACCTCGCAATTGGTCGTTCTTTCCGGCGGTGTCCGGACGCGGACATGCTCGGGTTCAGCAAAGACGTGCTGGCCGTTTCGGGCACCGATGAGAGCGGCGACACGGCGGAGATAAGGTTCGATGGCCGCGAGAAGCGGATACTCAGGAACAACATCCCGGTCGAGAAGCTGTCCGAGTACTTCGGTTGGCTGCCGGTCGTGGTGTTGTTGCTGGAGGACATCGAGTTGGTGAAGGGCGCACCGGGAATGAGGAGAAGTTTCGTCGACATGGCCATGTCGAAAGCGGAAGGCGGGACGAAGCCAAAAGCCAAAAGCCAAGAGCCAAAAGTCAAAAGTGAGGAACGGAGTTACATCGCTTTGACCGCCGAGTACCGCCGTGCGGTCAGCCAATACAATCGACTTCTAGAGCGGTCAGGCGCAGGCCGTGAGCCGGTAGCCGACCAGCTTTCTGCGTGGGAGGAGGAGTTGGTGCTGTCGGGCGTGCCCGTGTATGAGGCGCGGCTGGCGAAGGTGGGCGGGTTGCTTGAGAACGCTGCTAAGCATTATGAGCGGCTGGCCGGGCATGGGGCGGTGTTTAGCTACAGGACGAGCATTGCGCCCGAGGGGACACGAGCCGTAATCGGCGGAAGGGGACAGTCCCCGGCGCTCAAAGCGCCGCAATCAGGTACAGTCCCCACGATTTCGGTCATGTCCCCAGCTGAGCTTGGTGCAGCGTTCCGGCAGAAACTGGCGGCGACGCGGGAGCGGGCTCGCTATCTTGGCCACGCCGTGGTCGGCCCGCATCGGGATGATATCAGGATCACGCGGGGCGACCGGGAGCTTCGGAAGTTCGGGTCGGTAGGGGAGCAGCGGCTGGCCGGCATCGCGCTACGGCTAGCTGAGGCAGACATAATTCTGAGCGCTGGCAGGCAGCGGCCGGTGTTCCTGCTGGACGAGGTTGCGTCTGAGCTGGATGAGGAGCGGAGCCGGATGGCGCTTGAGATGGTGGCGGAGCGAGGGCAGATGGTGTACGCGGCCGCGAGAAGAATGGCGCGGCCGCAAGTCAAAGGTCAAAGTGCAGAAGGCAAAATGCAAAATGGCGGAGCGGATGCAGCACCGGCCGTGCGCGACTCTGCGCCGGCCTTGAACCCTTGGACCCCAGAACCCCAGAACCCTCTCCTTGGAAAGGAATTCCATGTCGAGGCCGGCAAAGTATCGCAAGTTTCGTAGCGTCGATAGCGTGCTGCCGCGTGTGCTGAAGGGGCTGAAGCTTGATAAGGTCCTGGCCGCGCAGCCGGCTGTGGACTTGTGGCCGCAGATAGCCGGGCCGAAGACCGCCGAACACACGCGGGCGGTTGAGGTCGACGGCAACACGCTGGTGGTCGTGGTTGACAGTCCAGCCTGGATTGCCCAGCTTCGATTCCTGAAGCCGCAACTGCTGAAGAAGATTGCCGGGCGCGTGGGCAAGGGGCTGATACTGGACCTGAGGTTTGTGCTGGGGAATGCTGAAAGCAAGTGGCAAGGGGAAAGGGGAAATGACGAAGTGGGAGGGACGAAGTCAGAAATCAGAAGCTAGAGGCTAGAAGTCAGAGGTGCAGGCGGCGGAAATCCTCTCCGGATCAGCCCTTTGCCATTTCCACTTTGCTCTTTCTCCTTGGCGTCCTTGGCGGTTGAATTCTCTGTTTTCTGAGGCGAAATTGAGCTTGATTGTTCAACCACTTACGGTATCATAGAGCCCAATGTTAGAAGCCTACAATGCATCACAAATCCATGTCCTAAAAGGTCTCGAAGCGGTCCGGCACCGGCCCGCGATGTACATCGGCGACATCGGGGTCCGGGGTA
>CAZVCQ010000243.1:0-5164 GCA_964626085.1 uncultured bacterium | reverse complement strand
GGGTCTGAGGCCCGTTCCGGGGGCAGGTTCGCGGACAGGAGCGGAGCGTGGTGCACGGGCCGGTGCCGAGGCCGGACCTCGGCCTGGGGCGGGGACTGGACCGGCGGCTGCTGCCGACGCCGGAGCGAAGCGAGGAGCAGGGGCTGGTCAGGGGGCGAGAACAGCGCCCGGAGCAGATGCTGTTCCGGGCCACGGGACAGGGGCTGGAGCGAAGGCCGCTGCCGACGCCGAGGCAGACGCTGGTGCGAGGGCCGAGGCGGACGTCGCTGCAGGAGCCGGGGCAGCGGCTTCAACGGGTGCTGGAGCGAGGGCCGGTCTGGGGGCAAGGGCTCCCCCAGCCGTCCGGGGGATGGTCGCGCTACGCGCGAGGTACCAGTTTCCAGTTTGCAGTTGGCAGTGTCAAAGCGGCGGAACCGTCAGAAAGGAAACGACTTAGGACCGACGAAGGACGTGGGACGATGGACGAAGAAACGAACCATGTTACGTTTTGGGGTTGTGGTTTCTCTAATACCGGTGACACACACAACGAGCCATATCGGGCGAGCGTGTGGCCGGTTCCCGACAATCTATATGTAGTGGTCAGGCACAGCCGGAACCACAATTCTCCCGTGGAGTGGGCGAACCAGGGACTGCTCCCCGGGCAGGTTCAGGACGAGGATTCGAGCAAGGTTGAGGTTAAGGTTCAGATCGAGGTTCGGAACGAGGATTGAGCCGAGGTTTGAATCGAGCATTGAAGCAAGGTTCGCAGCGAGCTTTTCAGCGAGCTTTGAACCGAGCTTTGCGATGAGCTTCGAAGCGAGCTTTGAACCGAGCTTCTGAACAAGCTTTGAAATGAGCTTTCGAATGAGCTCTTGAATAAGCTTTCCAAGGAGCTTTCTAAGGAGCTTTCCGGCGAGCTTTCCAGTGAGCTTTGTGGTGAGCTTTGACGGTTGCGATGAAGGGCTGAGTCTGCGGCCGGCCTTCGAGTGCGAGCAGCTACCGCGCTACAGGTCCTTTCTCCTCGCGCGCCAGCGCTGCACGATGCGGTCCACGTCCATGTCTTTGATGCCGGACTTCCACCACTTCGCGAACTCGACGTCCGAACTCATCGGCTTCGGGTCCGGGCAGTCGATCATGACCCGCGTCGGCAGGGCCACGCAGTCACCGAGAATCAGCGCCTCGCCGGTCCGGAGCGACGGCAGCATGTCCATCAGCCCGGAGAGCGCGTCCGGCACCAGCTTGCGGACATACGCCTGGTCGTCCGGGTTGGTGAGTCGCATGGCGATGAAGCTGTTGCACTGGGAGAGTACGGTCTCAGACAGCTCCTTCGGACGCTGGCTGACGATGATGGTGCCGACGCCGTACTTCCTGCCCTCCTTGGTTATCCGCTCGATTGCATCCTTGGCCGCCTGCAGTCGGAAGTCGGTGCGGTTGGGCACATAGTTGTGCGCCTCTTCCAGTACCAGCAGTATCGGGAAGCGCTCGCGCTCGGGATTCCAGAGGTTGAACTCGAACACGATGCGCGAGACGACTGCCGCCACCACGCCGACCGCTTCGGAGGGAACGCCGCTCAGGTCGACACACGCCATCTGGGTACCGGTGTCGATTGACAGGAAGTCCCGGAGCAGCTGCACGAAGCTGTCGTTGGTGGTGTAGTGAGACGGCGAGAACATGAACTTGAAGCGCGGGTCGCTCACCCTGCTATCAAGCCGGATGAGGAACTTGTCGAACTCGCCGTACAACGGCCCCGGCACCATTTCGCCGGCCGTGTTCGGCACCATCTGGATGTTCCAGTTCCTTATCGTGCTCAGCAAGTCATCGAGGTCGAAGAAGATCGGTGAGTCCGCGGTGACGCGCTCGCCCTTGCGGAGCCGATCGCTTCCGACCGTGCCTTCACGCGCCCGCACCAGTGCATCACGCAGCACCGTCATCTGGTTCTTGGCCGAGAACTCGTTCTGGTCCACGGTCAAGTCCTGGAACTCCTCGAAGCTGAGCAGCCAGTACGGCAGCTCGACCTTGTCCGCTTCGATGCGCGTGACGTTATCCGGGAACGCCGTCGAGTATTCCCCGTGCAGGTCTAAGACCACAATGTGGGTGTCCGGATACTTCCGGATCGCCTCCTGCAGAATCGAAACGACAGTGCACGACTTGCCGCAGCCCGTACTGCCGACCACCGCGATATGCTGCCCGAAGAAACGGTCGACATTGATGTAGGCGCGCTGGTCCGCGGTCTGTGACGGGTGGCCGAATGAGAAGTCATACTCGTTGTACTCGGAGAAGATGCTCTTCAGTTCGTCCGGCCTCACCATCTTCACCGACTGACCCACAGTCGGGTAGACGGCGACACCGCGTATGAATCCGCCTTCCGCGCCCATGGAACCGACGAGTATGCAGTTCGCGATCTTACGCCCCAAGGTCGAGCAGGTCGTATCCCCGGTCGCCGACGACGGGTGGGGATCTTTCATGCTGATGGAGGAGACAATACCGATGACGCTTCGGTCACGAACCACAATCTTGACGTGTGACCCCGGTTGACCCGGGAGGTAATCCTCGGCCAGCGCCACGGTCGTATCAACGTGCAGCTCGACGAGCGCCCGCTCGCCGTTCACCTCGACGACATGCCCGATTTCGATATCACTTGATGCTGTCATGTCTGCTCACTCCTTTGCGAACGACCGGGCCGACGCGCTTGTGGCCGGCCCGGGAAACTCCCTGAGGGTGCACGCTCTCCGGAACTGAAACCTTGGACGGGATTGCCCCGACCGGGAAGCGTGCGACGTAACCAGTCACTCGAGTAACAATAACCGAGTCCAACCACGAGTCAACTCCCGGGGACAACCACCGGTTGACTGAACCGTAATTTGCCCTAACATCTGCCAATGATCGGACTGACGACCACCGGCCGATCCATTCGCCACTTGGCAATCGGCAATCGGCAATGACCTCATGCGCATAGTCGGCTTCACTGAGACGTCGCTGCTCGACTGGCACGGCCGGATCGCCGCCGTCCTGTGGATTAGCGGGTGCGACTTCTCCTGCCCGTTCTGCCACAACTACCAGGTCGCCGACGACGACCCGAATCTGCCGGAAGTACCGTGGGACGAAATCGCCCGGACGCTGCGACGGAAGCGTGACTGGTACGACGGAGTCGTCCTGACCGGCGGCGAACCGCTGATGCACCCTGAGGTCTTCGAGTTGTGCCGGCGAATCAAGGACATCGGCCAGCAGGTGAAAATCGACACCAACGGCTCGTTCCCTTATGCGCTCAAGGCCCTGTTGGAGTCAAAGTTGGTCGACGCCGTGGCCATGGACGTGAAAACGCCGCTCGACTCACGCTACGCGAAGGCGGCCGGGCGGCAGGTCGACGTCGCGTCATTGCGTCGGACCATCCGGCTGCTCTTGGAAACCGGCATTGAGCACGAGTTCCGCTGCACGCTCGTGCCCGGTCTCGTCAACCCGGATGACATCGCCACTATCGGTGAAGCAGTCAAAGGTGCCCAGGCGTTCGCCCTGCAGGCGTACGTATCCGATCGGGCAAGGGTCAAGGGCTTCGGTGGAGAGAAGTCCTACACGCAGTCTGAAGTCGACGCGATGGCCGAGGTCTTGAGGCCGCTGGTCAAAGAAGTCAGGATCCGCGGCAGCTTCGTCTGAAACCCGACCCCGAACACCCGCTCGAACCCGGCGACGACCGCTGACCGCGCGCGTGTGTCGTCCGCAATCCCGCCCTCTCGACTCACCGATGTCATCTCTACCCCCGGCATCCCGCAGGGATTCATGAACCGGAAGAAGGCCAGGTCGACCGACACGTTGAGCGCAAACCCGTGAAAGATGACGCGGCGCCTGACCGCAATCCCGATCGAGGCAATCTTCCGCTCCCCGCACCAGACCCCGACGTGGCCGGGCCTGAGTCCGGCCTCGACCCCGAGTTCGGCCAGTGCTGCGACGAGCGCGGCCTCAATCTGCTCTATGAACCAACGAACGCCGGCGATTCCCGCTTCGAGCTTAGACACCGGGTAGCCGACGAGTTGGCCGGGGCCGTGAAAGGTCACGTCTCCCCCACGCTCGATGCGGTGCAGAGCGACGCCCCGGCGCGCGATCTCGGCCTCGCTCACGAGCAGGTTGGACGCCTTGGCCGACCGGCCAAGCGTGATAACCGGTTCGTGTTCGAGCAGCACCAGCGTGTCGGGTATCTTATCGTCAACGCGGAGCCGCCACAGCTCGTGCTGCAGTTCAAGGGCCCGGCCGTATTCGACCCGGCCCAGGCTGAGCAGCCCGACGCTGCTCTTACCGGTTGACAATGTGGACTGCTTTGGAGTGAATGGCCTCGGCTGCCTCGAACAGCAGCTCGCTCATCGTCGGGTGGGCGTGTACCACGCGGCCGACCTCGGAAGCGGTCAGGCCCAGTTCGATCGCGGCCGTTGCCTCGGCAATCAGGACGTCGGCCTGCGGCGCAGCGATCTGCACGCCCAGGACCTTGTCGGTTTCCGCGTCCACGACCATCTTGCAGAGCCCGTCGCCCCGGCCCAGCGTGAGGGCCCGCCCCAGTGCCGAAAGCGGCACGCGGCTCACCTTCACCTTGATGCCCTGGCTGTTTGCCTCTGCCTCGCTGAGGCCGACCGACGCAACTTCCGGGTCAGTGTACACGCAGGACGGCACGGCCTTGAAACGCCACTGCCGGCCTCCGCCGAGCGATTCGGCCAGGGAAATTCCGTCCGCCATGGCCCGGTGCGCAAGCAGCAGGCCAGGTTTCACGTCCCCGATGGCATAAACATGGGTGGCGCTGGTTCGATACTTCTGGTCAACCGCGACGTAGCCCCGCTCATCAAGCTTGACCCCGGCCCGGTCCAGCTCCAGGCCGTCGGTGAGAGGCCTACGCCCGACCGCTACCAGCACGGCGTCCGCCTCCACCGCCGATTCGGTGTCGCCGGTCATGTACCGCACGGCAATCCCCGGCTCGCGGTCGAGGCCGGTGACCTTCACTTCGAGATGGAACTCGATGCCTTCGCTCGCCATCGCCTTCCGCAGAGACGCGCTGACCTCGGTATCGAACCCCGGCAACAACTGCGGCATCAGTTCCAGCACCGTCACGCTGGCGCCCAGGCGCCGGAAGACAGTCGCGAACTCAAGACCGATTGCACCGGCGCCGATGACCACCACCCGGGCCGGGAGCAATGTCAGGTTCAGG
>CAZVCQ010000242.1:0-5170 GCA_964626085.1 uncultured bacterium | reverse complement strand
CGTCAGTTCGTGGCCGTGCGTCCCAGACTACCGGTTTCCGGCCGGCCTCCTAGGTAGCAAGTGCCACTGTGAGACACCGGAAGGGGAGCATCGGGGACACTGCACTAGGCCCTGCCGGGCCGACGCGCGCACCTCTCCAATTCCGCGCACTTGACATGACGTACCCGGCCGCTACCATGGCCGCGATGGCATCCGGATCCTCGGCCTTGACGCGAGTGGTGTTTGTGTGTGCCTGCAATCACACCGGCACAGGTAGGAGCCGGCGATTCCCGCGCTAACGCCAGTCGGGGCACTCACCGAGCAGTTTGCCGCTTGGGTACTTTCGTTTCACAAGTTCTACTGGGATTGCGTAGAGGATGTCACAAAGACCAGAAAGCAGAATGACGTACCAACTCTGTTCGAGGTGTTTGCGTTCTTCTACTTCGTGCTTGTGGTCAGGACGCTCGATTCGAGGCAAAACGTGGGCGCCAGGGAGGATCTATGCCTGCACTGCATACGTCTGGCCGTCGAAATCTTACCCCTTCCTAACAGCAAGGAGTACGTGCAAGACCTACTTGACAGCCGGGGAGAGATGTATTTCGAGTGTGTGAAGAGCGGAACCCGCAAGAACATTGCCAGCTTCTTTGAGGGACTGACAACATCTCCATTGAAGAATCAGCTCGCGTGGGCTAGATTGGGGAACATAGCCGGGCCTTCCGAGGTCGCACCTCAGGTCATCCGCGGCATCTTGGACGATTTTCGCTGGGTGCCGGCTTGGGTCTCATTGTACACGCACTTCGTCGCGCCGTTCATTATGGTTCTGCACGCGGTGTTTGATGACAACACTGATTTCAGGTCACTGCCCATCGACGAGGTACGGCGGCGCATCGACGAGACACTCGAGAAGGCCGCCAAGTCACGGGAAGACCACAAAGGTAACGCAGCCGCGGATCTTCCTTAGCGGATGTCCCGGCAACACCAAGCTCTGCCGGGCCGACGCGTGGTCTCCTTTCCTGACCGCCACTGACAGCGTACTGCTCACAGCCAACGGCTGACGCGCCCTGCGGGCGCGAGTTTCCAGGTACCAGTTCCCAGTTTGCAGTAACGGACGCGGATCTTGGTGGTCTTGGCGGTGAAACTCCGAGTCTGACCTTGCTCGTCAGGCGGGCAAGGCGGCGGAGCGGGCGCGCTAGGCGGCAGGGGCCGGAACCAAGTCCTCGATCACGACACGCCGGAGAATCTGCTCGTCGCCAAACCGCTTGCGTGCGTCGAGTACCTCGATGCCCGCAATACGGCCGTCGGCCGCGTAGTCAACGGCGATGCCTTCGGCCACGAGCTTTGTGGTCACAGTCGTCTCGATGAACCTGATGTACAGCGCGTCAACTTCGGAATCGTAGGATATTCTCATTGCGTATCTCCGTTACGGCACATAATATACGTAGACCGTCACGACTACAATCTCCGCAGGTTCGTCCACGAACACCGGTCGGACCTGCTTGGACGTGTAGTGGCGACCGTTCCAGTCCCGGTCGAAGGGCGACTCATGGCGGCAGTCGAACCTGCCCCGCTCGGCCGGCTGCCACTCAGCCTGCCTGATTGCTTGGACGACCTCTTCCTCGGTCGCCCCACGGAAGGTCATGTTCTCGCTTGCGTGGCGGGAAAACCGGATCGGCTTCACTTGGCAATTCTAGCGCGACCGTCCGGCCCTGTCCACATGACAAACCTGCGGCCGTTGACTCATAGGGCTTTTCATATTACTATCCCTGCGTCTGACGGGCAGGCATTGCCGGCTCGGAGGAATCAGAATCGGAGTTCTTTCCCGGACCAGGGCCCGAGGAATTGACGATTGCCAAATGCCGATTTCCGGACATTCGACAATCGCTAATTGTCATTCGTCAATTGAGAGGCCTGAGTCTTAAGGGAATGCTTCATCTGACAGCAGTTCAACCCGCAAGATTGAGGATGATGAACCATGGATGAGTCAATTGCTGTCCCAGAGCACCGTCTTGGCGTTGTCGCCGTGTTCGTGGAGAACCGGCTCGACACCGCGCCACGCGTGAACGAGATACTCAGCCAGTACGCCCGGATTCTCGTCGGTCGCATGGGCATTCCCTACCGCGAACGGAACCTGTCGGTCATTGCCGTCATTGTCGACGGCTCGAACGACGACATCGGCGCGCTGACCGGGAAGCTGGGAGCGATTCCGGGCGTGAGTGTGAAAGCTGCGCTGAGGAGGAAGGAAGCTAACGGGTTCAACGGCCCGAGGGACCCGGCGTCGTACGAACTGGCAGGCAACGGCACAGGCAAGGAGTCAGCATGAACGTGCCAACTCCAACCAAGGCGGTTGACTTCATCGATGACGGTCGCATAGAGGAGACGCTGACGGCGGCACGGCCCGACCCGGCGCGGGTGCGGGAAGTGCTCGCGAAGTCGCTCTCGAAGAAACGGTTGGAGATGGACGAGACCGCTGTGCTCCTCGCTATCAAGGACCCGGCGCTGTGGCAGGAGGTCTTTACCGCCGCCCGGAAGCTGAAGAACGACGTCTACGGCAACCGCATCGTCCTGTTCGCTCCGCTCTACGTCGGGGACAAGTGCATCAACAACTGCGCCTACTGCGGGTTCAGAAGCTCCAACCGCGACGCGGTCCGCAAGACACTGACCGACGATGAACTCCACTCCGAGTTGGTCGCGCTCGAGGAGCAGGGACACAAGCGGCTGATTCTCGTCTGGGGTGAGCACCCGGACTATTCGCCCGAGGAGATGGCGCGCGTTGTCGGTATCGTCTACTCGACCAAGGTCGGCAAGGGCGAGATCCGCCGGGTCAACATCAACGCCGCACCGCTGGACGTCGAGGGCTATCGGACGATGAAGGCGGTCGGCATCGGTACCTACCAGGTCTTCCAGGAGACGTACCATCACCCGACCTACCGGGCAGTGCACCCGGCGAACACGCGCAAGGGCGACTACGTTTGGCGTCTGACCGCGCACGACCGGGCGATGGAGGCAGGTGTAGACGACGTGGGCATCGGGGCTTTGTTCGGGCTGTACGACTGGCGATTCGAGGTGTTGGGTCTGCTTGCGCATACGATTCACCTCGAGGAGCGGTGCGGCGTCGGGCCACACACTATCAGCTTCCCGCGCGTCAACGTCGCCTCGAACGTCCAGCTCGACCGTTCGCACTTCGTATCGGACGAGGACTTCAAGAAGGTGATTGCGGTCCTGCGGCTGTCCGTGCCCTACACCGGCATGATTCTCACCGCGCGCGAGACGCCGGAGCTGCGGCGGGAATGTCTGCAGCTCGGGGTCTCGCAGATCGACGCCGGCTCGCGCATCGAGCTCGGCGCGTACCAGGAGTGCCGCGACAAGGAGTGCCAGCAGCTCGAGCGGGAGCAGTTCGAGCTGCACGACACGCGGCCGCTCGACGCCGTGGTGGGCGAGCTCATACAAGACGGCTACATACCGAGCTGGTGCACTTCCTGCTACCGGCTGGGGCGTACCGGCGAGCATTTCATGGAGTTCTCGATTCCCGGGTTCATCAAGCGCTACTGCACGCCGAACGCCCTGACCACGCTGGCCGAATACCTGACCGACTACGCATCGGAGCAGACCAAGCGCGACGGCTTCGCCCTGATCGAAAGAGAGACGGCGCAGCTAGCTGACGAGAAGAGGCGTACCCAAGTGCTGGCCCGAATCGAGAAGATAAGGACGACCGATGAGCGGGACCTCTATTTCTGAGGCATGACGATGGAACGAACACCCAAGTCCATGCGGCTCCACATCGGCATCTTCGGCCGCCGCAACGTCGGCAAGTCGTCGCTCCTGAACGCGCTCACCCGCCAGCAGGTCTCAATCGTGTCCGACATCGCCGGCACCACCACCGACCCGGTCGAGAAGCCGATGGAACTGCTCCCGCTCGGCCCGGTGCTGTTTATCGACACCGCGGGCGTCGACGACATCGGAGCACTCGGTGCGGAGCGGGTGGCGAAGACTCAAAAGGCGCTTGACCGTACCGACCTCGGCGTCATCGTGGCCGATTCCGGCGAATGGGGCGAATTCGAAGAGGGCATCATGGCCGAGTTGAAGAAGCGGAAAGTGCCGGTGTTCGTTGTCTTCAACAAGAGCGACCTGGGCCGGCCCGCGCCGGAGCTCGAGGCTCGGCTGCGCGACGACGGCATCCGTTCGGTGCAGACCGCGGTTGACCGCGGCGAGGGTGTGCTGGCGGTACGCGACGCGCTGATTGCGGCCGCGCCCGACGACTTCCTCGCGCCGGACCCGATCATCGGTGACCTGCTGCCCGTAGGCGGGCTCGCCGTGCTGGTCGTGCCGATTGACAAGGAAGCGCCCAAGGGCCGCATCATCCTGCCGCAGGTGCAGGTGATCCGCGACCTGCTTGACCACGGCCAACTTTCGCTGGTGGTTCGCGAGCACGAACTGAGGGCTGCGCTGGCGCGGCTGAGCCGGAAACCCGACATCGTGGTCACCGACTCGCAGGCGTTCGCCAAGGTCGCGGCCGACACGCCGTCGGATGTGAAGCTCACGTCGTTCTCGATTCTCTTCGCTCGCTATCGCGGCGACCTCCCCGAGATGGTCCGCGGCGCGACCGCGATTGACCGGCTCAAGCCGGGCAACTCGGTGCTCGTGGCCGAAAGCTGCACCCACCATCCAATCGGTGACGACATCGGCCGGGTGAAGATCCCGAACTGGCTGGAGAAGCGGGTCGGCGGCAAGCTCGAGTTCACCACGCACCAGGGGCACGACTTCCCGCAGGACGTCTCGCCGTTCCGGCTAGTGATTCACTGCGGTGCGTGCATGACCAACCGACGCGCGGTCCTGAACCGCGTGGCGCGGTGCCGGGACCAGGGCGTGCCGATTACCAACTATGGTCTGACCATCGCCTATGCGCTCGGCATCTTCGAACGAGCGCTGGAACCGTTCCCGGCCGCGCTCGATGCGTATCGGGGAATGCGGACGAGCCGGTGAGGAATCACCCTCACCTCAATCCTCTCCCGTTCAAGGGAGAGGAAGCCGGCCGAGCACCCTCTCCGCTCTGGGGAGAGGGCGGGGGTGAGGTGGAGCCGGAATCGGGACAGCCCCGGATTCCTCAGCAAAGGCGGCCCGGTGAGCGGTTCTGAGCTGAATCCCTGGGAAGGCGGCTGACCGGGGATGCAGGCCGCGGGCGCGGTCTTCAAAT
>CAZVCQ010000241.1:1710-5181 GCA_964626085.1 uncultured bacterium | reverse complement strand
CCCTCTTTCTCAACCCGGCTCTAGGCGTGGACGACGGCCGTTTCCAGGCCGGCATCTGCTATTCCCGACCGTACGGGCTGCCGGGACTGTCTTGGAGCAGGGCCGCTGGTGGTTGGAGCTCAGGGCGGCTTGCTGCAGGTGTGGGATTCTCCGGCCTTGGGCTTGATCGCTATCGAGAGCAGGATGCCCAGATTGTCGTCGGCGGCACGCCGGCGGCCGGAGTCGCCGTCGGGCTTGGCATCCACGCTCTTATCGTCTCGGCCGGGCAGGGCTACGGCGACGTCGTGCCGGCATTCGACGCGGGTGTGTGCTGGCGGTCCGGGCGCGTCCGAGTCGGTGCTGCCGGACTGCGACTCAACTCGCCGCGCTGGCATGACGGCACTGAGCTGCCGCCACGGGTCGTGCTGGCCGGTTCGTGGCAGCCGGTCGACGAAGCGCTGCTGGCGCTGGACATGAGCCGGGAGGAGAACGATGAAGACGCGGCATTCGGCGCCGAGTTCCGCCTGGTGCCTCAGCTTGGGTTCAGACTGGGAATCGGGGTCGCCCCGCTACGCTACGCCGCCGGGCTCGGGGTGGAGGTCGGGCCATTGGGGTTTGATTACGCATACCAGTTTCACCCGCAACTCAAGGATACCCACGTGCTCGGGCTGCGTGCGGCATGGCACTAGCCCTTCTGCTACTACTCGGCCAGTTCGGTTCCGGTTTGTTTCCAGAGTCGCCGGCCACCGAGGGCGATGTGGCCATGCAGGAGCAGGTCGAGCGTCTGCTCGAGCGGCAGATCGACATCAACCGGGCGTCGGCCCGGGAACTGCTCGCGATTCCGTGGCTCAATCCGTTTCTCGCATACCGGATAGTTTCGGTGCGGGATTCGGTCGGCCGTTTCGGGAGCGTGGAACAGTTACGGCAGGTGCCGGGCATGACTCAGGAGACATTCGAGACGTTGCGGCCGTTCCTGCGCATCTGCGGCGGCCGGCGAGCGTGGACCGGCAGCGTCGTTTCCAGAATCGGTGCCGATTCGGCGTGGGCCAACACCCGGCTCAGGAACTTCAACCGTCTCGAACTCCGATCCAGCCGAGCGCGGGTCGTGGCCCTCACGGAGAAAGACCGGGGTGAATCGAAGGCGTTCGACTTCCTCAGCGCCGGCGCGGAAGTCAGCATGAGCCGGGTCCGGTTCGCACTTGGGGACTTGGCGGCTGGCGTGGGGCAGGGGTTGGTCTTTAGCGCGCCGCAATGGCGCAGTAGTTTTCTGGACGGGACCGGCCGGACGAACCGGATTGTCCGACTGGTCGGTTCAGCGCTTGAGGGTTCGTACCTGCGCGGCGGAGCAGTGGAGGCCACAACCGGCAGATGGAGCGCATACGTGCTCGGGTCGTACACGGGCCGGGACGCGCGGCTCAACGAAGATGGAAGCGTGAACCGGCTGGTCCGTTCCGGCGTGCACGACGACTCGGCCTCGATCGCAAGCCGGAATGCAGTCTACGAGGCTACCGCCGGGTTCGGTGGCGGGTATCGCGGCAACCGGGTCGGCGTTGGATTCGCTGCGGGTTACTCGAAGTACAACCGTACATTCGTTCCGACTGACTCGAACAACTCCTTCGCCGGGAGCGAGCTGTTCACTGCTGGCGTGAACGGGGGATGCAGGCTTGGGCACTATGAGTTGGGTGGGGAGTTGGCCGGTTCCAGCGGACAGGGCCTGGCCGGAGCGCTGGCGCTGACCGGGGACTGGGAGAATTTCGATTCGCGCGTCGCTATCCGCGGACGTCAGGCCCGGTTTTTCTCTCCCCACGGACGCTGGTCGAGCCTGACCGGCACCCGGGACCGGCTCGATGCGTCGGGTCGGCTCGCATGGCACCATGGCGGCTCCAACGTGTCCTTGAGTGGCAACACGTACCGCGACTTCGAACTCGACTCGGTGCCGGCAAAGCTCGAACTGAGATTGGGACAGGAACTGGGCAGGTTGGACATGACTCTTGCCCTCGGGTTCCGCTACGAGGCCGAGGAAGAACGCCACCGGACTGCAAGAGCCGAGATTGGCGCGAGAATCAACAACAAGACGGCAATGCGGTTGGTACTCGCGGACGTCTATCCGGAGCGGAGTTCCTCGCGGGGAACGCTGGCCGCGGTCCGTTTGACTCGGGGATTCGGGTTCGCGGACTTGGGTGTGGCCGCAGCCCGCCTTGCCGTCAGTGGCAGCGGAGTCACCATGTACCTGTCTGAACCTGGAGCCGGCCGCATCGGCTCTTCCTACAGCACCAGTGTCTCATGCTGGCGGCTGTCGGCGGGCTGTGGGGTTCGGGCGGGCAAGTGGTTGCGGCTGGGCCTCAAGGCCGGCTGCGCATGGAAGCCACAGGCGGTTCTCGATGGAGCGGCACAGCTTGAACTACACTTCTCCTAGTCCCTATTCACGATTCTGCATTCTGGTTTCTGGATTCTGAGTTCTGGACTATCTGATCCCTGTGCCTATAGTCTCTAGTCCATGGTAGACTACCACGTTCATCCTGACTTCTCGCACGACGCCGAAGGCTCGGTCGAGGAGTTCTGCGCGAGAGCGGCCGAGGTCGGGCTGGAGGAGATTTGCTTCACCACCCACTACGAACCTGACCCGGGCCGCAGCCACATCGAGAGGGTCAACGTGAACGGCCGGGCTCAGCCCGTCGACTCAGACTGGCCGGAGGCCTACTTCGCGGCAATCGGAGCCGCTCGGGCGAAGTTCCCTGACCTGGTTGTGCTGGCCGGAGTGGAGGTGGGCTACGAACCCGGGCTCGAGGGGGTCATCAGCGACTTCCTCGGCTGGCACGAGTTCGACTTCGTCCTGGGTGCGGTCCATTGCCTTGATAGCATCTGCCTTACTGCGCGAGACGAGCTGGACCATTTCAAGAGCGAGTACCTGTCGTTGGGCCCGGGGACAGTGGCTGAGCGCTACTTCCACAACGTGCGCGCCGCGGCCGGGAGCCAGCTCTTCGACTGTCTGGCCCATCTCGATATCTACCGCAAGTACATCGAGCCGCTCTTCGACCGGCGATTCGGTGCGACGGCCGATTCCCTGCTGCCATCGGTCCTCAAGTTCGTGGCCGAGTCCGGCACGGGTGTCGAGGTCAATACTTCGGCCTTGCGCCGGGGCAATGCCGAACCCTATCCGGAACCGCGTATCCTCAAGCTGGCGCGGGATGCCGGGATTGGAGTCTTCACAACCGGCTCAGATGCTCATCGTCCTGCCGACTTGGGCAAGGGCCTGGAGAGTGCCGTTCAGGCACTCAAGGAACTTGGCGTCGAGCCGGCCCGGTTCCGCGGCCGCAAAATCATAGACGCGGCCTAGCGCCGGCCCCGCTGCGACGCGTTCGGTTCCTACCAGCCACGTCCAATCAGCAATCGGTAATCAGCAGGGGAGACGGATCGAGAGATCGAGGGATAGAGGGATCGAGTGATTGAGCTCGAAACTGGTAACTGGAAACTGGAACCTGGTCACTCGCG
>CAZVCQ010000241.1:0-1700 GCA_964626085.1 uncultured bacterium | reverse complement strand
CAATCTGAAATGCCTCGATGTCCCCGAAGCTCCCCGAAATAGGGTGCCTGTCCCCAGTTCCTCCTAGTTCCTCCCGCGCGTTAGCGACCGCCTGCCGTCGCACTCGGCATGGGGACTGGTCCACGACGGATGATCCTCGCCAACGCACTGTCGCGGCTGACGACGATTCGCGATCCCTCGTTGTCTCTGGGCATGATAGAGACGACGACACCGGGCGAGTCCGCGGCCCTGCCCAGAACAAGGACCACGCCCTTGCCGTTCTTCCCTGAGGCCTGCAGGCTCCAGCCGGCCACTCCGCCCATGTAGTACTTGGTGACCGTCTCGAATGCGTCGTCGGTTTCGTAGACCCAGTTCCGGTAGGTGCCCTGCCCGTTTCTTGTGCCGGGCTCTGCCACTAGCTTGGTGCCCGGGTAGCGGAACTCCGTGGGCAGGTTTCCGACGTCGACGTTCGAACCGGTGCCGGGGCTCACCGTGTCGCCGGTGCTCACTTCGCTTGCTTTCTCGGCTACCTTGGCCGTCGGACTGCGGCCTGACCCCGTGCAGCTCAAGACGGGCAGTAGCGCCAGGACGAGCAGCGCGACTGCGAGGACGATGGCTGACCTAGACATGCTTCCTCCCAGTTGTGAAGTCACTTGAACCATGGCAGGATTGTAGGACGCGCGGGCGGGGATGTCAATCTGCCTCGGGGTCGGCCAATCTACAATCTACAATCAACAGGGGAGACGGATCGAGAGATCGAGGGATAGAGTGGTTGAGTGCGAGACTGGGAACTGGGAACTGGAACCTGGTCACTCGCGGCCAACGGCCGCGTCAATCTGCAATCGACAATCTGCAATCTGGAATTCCCCGCGTGGGCGGGCGGAATTGGGGCGTGGCCCGCAATGCAGGGCAGCGTTACTCGACTCGGCCGACTTCAGTCTCCGGGGCTCGAATCAGCCACGTGCTACCATCAGCGTTCCTTATGCGAGCTGCGACGCTTACATGCGTCCCGACGGGCCACCTCGGTCCACCGGTTACCCTGTAGAAGAGCACGTACTTCGGCCACCACTTCTCAGAGTGTCGCAGAATGGCACCCCATATTTCACATGGTGACTTGATGACCCAGAGCCTGTCTGCCCACACGTCGGAAGGGAAGGGGTGTATGGTGTCACTCGAGACGAGAGACAGCGCGGCACAAAGGTCGCTGCCCGTCACTTCGTATTCGACAGGCATGTAAGAGCGCCAGACTGGGCCCTCGGCGGTGATTGTCTTGCTCTCAATCTCCACCTGTTCTGGCGCGTTCATCAGGTCCTCGTAGGGAACCTTGTGACAGCAGACCAGCATGAATCCAACCACAGCCATGCCGACAAGTCGGCTCCTCATCGCGGACATGATAGACTCCCGGTCGGGGATGTCAAATCGGCGGGCGGGGGCCGGGAGTCCGGTGCTGCAAATCTGCAATCTTCAATCTGCAATCTGAAATGCCTGTGTGGTGTCCCGAAGCTTCCCGGAATTCGGTGCCTGACTTCAGTTCCGTCCGAACGCTCCTTGACGCGCGTCCGGGCCTATTTAGTATCGTGTCCCCGTTTCTCCCCAGTATGTGAATACACTCAATCTCCATTGATAAAGAATACTGGCGATCTGTCCGACGTCAAGCGTCTTGTACGTCCCTAGTCCCGACGTTGCGTCTTGAGAGGTGGCGAAAGAGAGAGGCTGCTCCG
>CAZVCQ010000240.1:0-5212 GCA_964626085.1 uncultured bacterium | reverse complement strand
CCTCCTTCGGCTGGACGGCCTCGCCCGAGTCCGCCCGCACTATGGAATCATACTCGACCTTCATCCGGTTCCGCCAGAACTCCAGTCTCCCGGGACGGTACAGTGCGTGCACCGCCCGCGTGTTCTCGTGCCGCAGCCTTTGCCACTCTCGCGTACTGCGGGCGATAGCGTCCAGCGCCGCATTGACCCGCGCCGAATCAGGGCCTGGTTCCAAAGCCAGCCGGCCAAGTTCCCGGGTCGCCGTGCGCAGCGTATCGGCGTACGGTGCCCGGCTCCTGTCGAGGTCGGTAAGCATTCGGTGGAGCTGGCGCGGCGTCGTCCCGGGCTTCAACCACTTGCCTTGATAACCCTGGAAGCTGCGCCAGTCCCGGTACTTCTTCAGTCCGTAGAACCCGAGCGCCCCGGCGTTCACCGCGAGCGACAGTACGAGCAGAACATAGAGCCACCGCTGTTTCATTTATCCTCCCCAATCGGCAATTCGATCCCCAACTGCGCCAGCCGTTCGGGCAGGCTTTGCTGCGGACCCGCTATCCCACGGGCGAGTGCGGTCCCGAGCCAGACCCCGACCGCGACCAGCACCACGGCCGCGACCCGTGCCATGACCCGGCTCAACCCGTGCTGCCCGACAGGGGCCGCCGCGGCCAACCACGGTTTGGCCTCGGCCTGCCTATCTCTGATTCCGGCGATGATCCGGCTGCCGAGATAGGCCGGGACCTCCGGCTTCTCCTCCCGGCGCAGCAACTCGGCATCGGCCGCAAGCTGCGCCAGCTCCTCGCGACATCCCGCGCACCCGGCCACGTGCGCCCGCACCGCCTCGGCTCGGGCGTCGGCCAGCGCGCCGTCGGCGAAGCTCACCAGCAGCAGCCTGACTTCATCACACTTCATAGTCTTCACACTCATAGACCCACAACCCTCATACATCTCTCGGTACCGCCTGCCCTGAAACTTCTCACTTCCAGCATCTGGCTTCTGCCTTCGCTCGAATCACACCAGCCCCCGGCTTCTCGCGCCGGCAAGCGTCTGCCGCAGGCTCATCCGGGCCCGGTACAAGAGCGAGTTTACCGAGGCCAGGCTCCGGCCCATCGCCGCCGCAATCTCCTCGTAGCTCATTTCCTCATAGATGGAAAGAACAAGGGCCGACCTCTGGTCAGCCGGGAGCAACTCCAGCGCGGAACCGATGCACTCCTTGAGCTGCCGCTGCCGGAACACCTCCGCCGGTTCATCCCGACGCGCGGATGGAATATCCTCGGACAGCGGGTCGACCGGCTTCCTCCGCGACAGCCGGTTGATGCAGAGATTGGTCGCAATCCGGAACAACCACGTACGGAAGCTCGAAGCGCCCCTGAATCCCCTGAGCCCTTCCCACGCCTTCACAAACGACTCCTGAGTCATTTCCTCCGCCTCTGCCCCATTCCGGCAAGTACGGTACAGGTAGCAGTAGAGCGGACCGTGATGCCGGCGGACCAGTTCGTCAAATGCGGGCAGGTCCCCGGTCTGTGCCTGCCCAACGAGATGCCGATCGTCGCTCGGGTTCACCATCTAATAGAATAGACACGCCGCGGCGCCGCATCTCTCGCGTGACCTGCGGTCGCTGGATAGTAGTAGGCCGGCACTTCCTTTCAAGGCGGGCTGCCCGCCTCGCCGGTTACTTGCCCAGGTAAGACTCGGGGTTACCCAGGAAGTCGGTGGTGAGGGTGAGCAGCGCCTTGACGCCGGTTGCCAGCACGGCTTCGTCCATGTCGAACCGGTCGGAGTGGTTCATCGCCGTGATGCCGCGCTCGGGGTTGCCCCCACCAAGGAACATGAACATCCCGGGCACCTTCTCAAGATAGCAGGCGAAGTCCTCGGCCCCGAGGTTCGGCTCCATATCATCGTCAACATTAGGGAAACTCGCCCTCAGCACTTCAGTCGCCCGGCGGGTGAAGGCCGGGTCGTTGACCAACGGCGGATAGGCCGCTTCGGCCTCGAACGTGTAGCTTGGAGCTTGAGGCGGGCGTGAAAAAGGGGACAGTCCCTCGGAGCAGTGTGGCTGCGCCACCGCAGGAGCGAGCATAGAATTCGCTGCGGTACAGTCCCCATTTTCCCCATTTTGGCGGCTGAAGGTCTGCATCAGGCCGTCGAGGTTCGACCTGATGGTGGCCATGATTGCCTCCGAGTCCCGCACGTCATAGGCGCGGAACGTACCGACGACCTTTGCTACGGCCGGCGTCTGGTTGTGCTGCATTCCCGAATGGACCTCGCCGAACCCGAGCACGTAGCGGGCGTTCGGGTTCAGCCGCTGCCGGAGGTCGCTCTGAATGGTGCTGATGAACCGGGCGGCAATCGCTATCGGGTCGACATTGTCCTGCGGGCACATGTGATGCCCGGGCTTACCCTTGATGGTCACGGTGAAGGTGCTGCTCGAGGCCATGAACAGCCCTGGTCTGAACCCGATTCTTCCGAGCGGCATGTTGCCGAAGATATGGGCCGCGATGATGGCATCCACCGCGTCGAGACAGCCGTCCCCGATCATCGCGCCGGCCCCGCCCGGCAGCTCTTCCTCGGCCGGCTGGAAGATAAGCCGGACGTTGCCCGCGAGCGTGTCCCAGTGCTCCTGCAGCCAGCGTGCGGCGCCTAGCAGCATCGCCATGTGTCCGTCGTGCCCGCAGGCATGCATCACACCCGGGGTCTGCGACCGGTACTCGCCGTTCAACTCGGTCTCCGCCTCCTGAATCCGGAGCGCGTCCATATCGGTCCGGAGCGCGATGCACGGCCGTTTGCGGCTGCCATAGACGGTCGCAACGATACCGGTCCCGCCTGCGTACCGATACTCCACGCCCAGGTTCGTCAGCACCTCAGCCACCTTCTCCTGCGTCTGCCGCTCCTCGAAACTCGGCTCCGGGTGCTGGTGAAACCAGCGCCTCAGCTCAGTTACCCAGGAAACAAGACTCTCGTCCAGCTCAATCATCGTCACGCCTCCGATTTCTGTCTGTCACCCCGACGCATAGGAGGGGTCTCGTCCGAGCGAGATTTCTCGATTCGTCGCACTCACTCGAAATGACAGAGCGTCTTCCGCCAGCGTTCATTCCTGGCACCTGGGACAGAAGTAGCATGCTCCTCCGAGATAGGCAATCTTCTCAATCTTCGTGCGGCATTCGGGACACGGCTTGCCTGCGGTCTTGCTCGACATGATGCGCTCGTATCCGCCCGGCTTGCCGAAGAGGTCAAGTTCGTCGCAACGTCCGCCCCCGGCGATGACGTTGCGTACCGTCTTGACGATGGCGTCGTGCAGCTCGCGCCGCTGCGCCGGAGACAGCTCGGCAATCGGGTGGCGCGGGTGCAACCGGGCCCGGAACATGATGTCCTGCGCAACCGAGTTGCCCAGGCCGGGAATCAACTGCTCCTGCGTGAGCAGCCCCTTTACGCTTCGCTTCTCGCCCTGCAGCAATTCGTCCACCAGACCCGAGAAGTACCTGAACGTGAACTCCTTGTCCACCGGCGTCGGCCTCATCCCTTTGATGTACTTCCGCTCCCGTTCTCTGCCCTGCTCGAAGAGCTCCATCGCACCCCACATCTGAGTCGTGACCGACAGGGTCGAGTCGTCTTCGAAATCGAGCAGCAGGTGGTACCGGCCCGGTCGGGTCGCGCCGGGTTCGTGCAGGAGCAGCCTTCCCCCGCACTCACCGAGCACCAGCACGTAGCCCGGTTCGAACGGGACGAGCATCCATCGTCCCCTGGCTGTGGCGGTGCCCAGAGTCTTGCCTTTGGTCAGGCGCTCGAACTCGGCCGGCTTGCGGTTGTACCACACGAACTTGTGCGGGGAGTTGCCCAGCCGGCCGCGCTTCACGACCCTGCCACGCAGGGCCCGGTTCATCTGCCGGGTCAGGGTCACGCACTCGGGCAGCTCAAACACGCCGCCTCCGGCGGTTCAGCCTAGCGGGCGCGAGCACGCCGAGCCGAAACTGCATGGGCTAGTTCGCGTCCTTCTTTGCTGCGGCGGCGCCCAGGGCCGCGACGACACCGGGCGGGACGTCAAGCGTGCGAATCGGGAACGGGATGACGATGCCTACCTGCCGGTAGCGTTCGTGCAGCGCCTTGATGAACTCGTGCTTGATAACGTATGTGGCGGCGAAATCGGTAACCCGCAGCGCGACGTTGAAGTTCACGCTCGAGCTGTCGAAAGTATGGAAGCGGACGAACGGCTCGAACCCGCGGACCGCGCCGGGCACCTCCTGCTGGACCTGGCGGGCGACCTCAAGCGTGACCTCCTCGACGCGACGCAGGTCGCTGGCGTAGCTTATGCCCACCGGGAAGTAGACGGTGACCTCCGCCTGCGGCAGGTTCAGATTCTGGATGACGCTGGTGTTGAGCCGGCTGTTGGGAACGATGATCGCGATGTTGGCTATGGTCCTGATCCGCGTGTGGCGCCAGCCGATGTGGGTGACGTAGCCCTCCTCGCCGGTGTCGAGTTTCACGTAGTCGCCGACCCGCACCGTGCGGTCGGCGAGAACGAACAGGCCGGCAAACAGGTTGGACAGCGGGCCCTGCAAAGCCAGCGCCACGGCCAGGGAGCCGATGCCGAGCGACGCCACAATCGGCGTGATGGAAATGTGCAGGGCCTGGAGCATCAGGAGCAGGCCGACAACAAGAATCAGCAGCCGGAGCATGCCGCGCACGATGCCGCGGGTGATGTCGATATAGGTGAAACGCCCCTTGAAAAAGACCAGCAACCGGTAGACGAACCGGTCGAGGAAAACCAGGACGGCGAGGAGGACCAGTACCTTGGCGGCAATCGACACCGCCCGGTCGACCTGTCCGGGCAGGGGCAGCAGGCTCTCCAGGCCCCAGAGCCCGACCACGAGGGTCACTATCGTCAGGGGGATGCTGACTGTCTGAACCACGGCTGCCAGCGTACCACTGCCGGACTTCTCGGCCCGAATCCGCAGCAACCGGTGCATGATTCGCCAGAGCAGCAGGACAACGACGGTCCAGACCAGGAACAGGACCGGGGCGATTATCCAGGGGCTCGCCGTCAAACCAAGAAACTGCATATCCTGGCCGACTGCGGGGATGGTCACGATTCCGCGCTCCCGGTTCTGTCCGCTCGTGTCATTGTCATCATCTGATTCTTACCTTCCTGATTATCATCACTGACAGCTGCATGTCAAGACGCCGCGGGTTCCCTAAACCCGACATTGAGTCACAGGATCGACTGGATTTCGCGCCCGACGGC
>CAZVCQ010000239.1:0-5278 GCA_964626085.1 uncultured bacterium | reverse complement strand
CATCCCTACGCACAACACCAGCGGCGTCTCGGTGATTCCGGCAAGGCTCAGGGCCTCGTTCATCAGGCAGAATCCGCCTCCGGCAGTACAGACCATGGCCCGCGCGCCGGCAAACGCGGCCCCGATAGCCAGGTTGGCTGCCGACACTTCGTCCTCGGTCTGCTCCACGATAAGACCTGCCTCCTGCGCATGGCGGAAGCAGTACTCGACAATCGGAGTGGCCGGTGACATCGGGTACCCGGTCACAACCCGCACGCCCGCGGCGATCGCGCCCAGGGCAAGGGCCTCAGCCCCACTCACGAGCAGACGCTCTGGGTACAGTCCCCGTTCGGGGACAGTCCCCGGCGCGAGCAGCTTGTGATGGCAGCAGCGCTTCTGCTCATCTACGACCGCCTGGTATCCGGCCCGAGCCGCCGCCGCGTTCCGTTTGACGACGTCCTTGCCCTTGCTTGCGAACTGGCTCTCGAACATCTCCTCGGTCCCATCCAGATCGAGTCCGACCAGGGCCAGCGTGGCGCCCACCGCGGCCGCATTGGCCATCACCGGGTCCTCGCCGTGCTCGCGGGCAAGGTCCCCGAGCGGAATCAGGATTGCGTTCAAGCCCTCAGGCAGGTCAGCGGCTGCCTCGGTCACCACGACCGCATCCTCTGCCAGGTCGGGAACGTGCCGCTCCACCAGCGCCGGGTCCAGCGCCACCAACACCTGTGCCTTGTCCCCATCCGCGGCCACCGGCCCGGTGCTGACTCGAACTCGTGCGAAGTTGTGCCCGCCGCGAATCCGCGACATCACGTCCTGCGACACGAATACGTGGTATCCCACCCTGACCAGCATTCGGCCAAGTGTGCGCGAGATAACCTGGAGTCCCTGCCCTGCCCGGCCGGTGATAATCAGGTTGAGATCACTCACCGGAAGTCCTCCAGCGCCTTCTTCAGCACGCCGATGTCGAACGGCAGGTTAGTGACCGACTGTCCCGGCCGCCCGCAGGTTTCGTAGGCCGCGCGCCGGGAACGGTAGAAGACACCGATGGGAATCTCCACGCTCTCTCCCTCGGCCGGCCATTCCAGCGCCCGCGCGCGCGCCGCGTCCGCGTCCGACGGGTCGTGCGATTCGAGCTCGAGGTCATAGACGCGCTTCCGGTACCAGTCCGCCGTATTGACGTGGTTGTAGGTCACACACGGCTGCAGAATGTCGACGAAACCGAAACCCCTGTGCTCCAGCGCGTCGCCAATCAGCCGAGAGAGGTGTTTGGCGTCGCCGGCGAACCCGCGCGCGATGAAGCTCCCGCCCATCGCCAGCCCGGCTGCCAGAGGATTGAAGGGAGGCATGTGCGTGCCAGCCCCGCGGTGTTTGGTGGTGAATCCGAGACTGCTGGTCGGAGCTGCCTGGCCCTTGGTCAGGCCATAGACGCCGTTGTTGTGAACCAGGCAGACGATGTCCGGGTTGCGCCGGAACGCGTGCAGTAGGTGGTTGCCGCCCTCGCCGTACATGTCGCCGTCGCCGCCCACGGCAATGACCTTCAGCTCCGGGTTCGCGAGCTTCACCCCGAGCGCATGCGGAATCGCGCGGCCATGCAGCCCGTGCAGGAAGTTGGCGCCGACGTACTGCGCGACCTTGCCTGCCTGCCCGATGCCGCCGACGACCACAACCTGCCAGGGCTCAAGCCTCGCCGTGACGAGCGCCTGCTTGAGCGCATTCAGGATGCCGAAGTTCCCGCAGCCCGGGCACCAGGTGACTTCAGCGCTGGATGTCCAGTTCTTGCCTTCAGCCAGGTCGCGCTCCATCGGTTCGGCTGCCCACGCTGACTTTCAAATGACCAGTGACCAAGTCCCAATGTCCAATCAAACCCCAATGACAGAATGTCCGATCAGGAATTGGGGTTTCGTGCTTTCCGCCTTGATTGGTCATTGGTGCTTGGTCCTTGGGATTTCGCACCTGCCTCTGATCTCCTCCGCCAATGGTCGTGCTGCGAATGGTCGCCCATCATACTTCAGCACCTGCTCGTCCGCCTTGATGCCGGTCTCGCGCCGGAGCAACGCGGCAAACTGGCCGGACGAGTTGCCCTCGACCGTGATGACTCTGCGCGCCGGAGAGAGCAACGCGGCCACGCGCTCGCGCGGGAATGGAATCAGGTCGCACAGATGCACCATCGCCACGCTCATCCGCTCCGAACGCAGGATGTCGACCGCCTCGCGCGCCGCGCCGTAGGTCGAACCGAAGCAGACAACGACGCAGTCGGCGGTCTCCTCCGGGTAGCAGGTCGGCTCGTCCCTTGCCTTCGCCATGGCGGCGAGCTTGCCCATGCGCTTCTCGTGCATCTTCACGCGCACGGCCGCATCCTCGGTCTGGAGCCCCTCCTCGTCGTGCTCGGAGCCGAGCGAACGGACCAGTTGCCCGCGGACTCCCGGCCGCAGCCGCGGCGACACGCCGCTCCTTGTGAAGGCGTAGCGCTTGTAGCTATTCGCGGGATGTCCCTGCCACTCCAGCTCGTCGAAGTCGTCGCTCGCCTTGACGCGGGCGAAGTTGAATCCGGGAACGGTCCAGAGCGAATCGGAAAGGAACTGGTCGGAGAGCACGATTGCCGGCACCTGAAATCTGGCTGCCAGCTCGAACGCGCGGTTGGTGGCATAGAATGCCTCCTCCGCGGTGCCCGGTGCGAACACGAAGCGCGGGAACTCGTCCTGCGACGCGCTGGTAACGAAGAGCAACTCGCCCTGCTCGGTCCGAGTCGGAAATCCGGTGGCTGGGCCTGCCCGCATCGCAATCACGATAACCACCGGCAGCTCGGCCATCCCGGCCATGCCCAGCGCCTCGACCATCAAAGAGAACCCGCCGCCGGAAGTCGCGGTCATGGCCCGGGCTCCAGCATACGCAGCGCCCACCACCATGTTGATTGCCGCAATCTCATCCTCGGCCTGCTCCATCACCAGCCCGGCCTCGGCCTGCTTCGCGGCCAGATACTCCATTATCGGCGTCGAGGGCGACATCGGGTAACCGGCGTGGAATCGAACGCCGGAAGCCAAAGCCCCGAGCGCAATCGCATGGTTGCCGGAGACGAGCAGCCGCTTCGGCTGCTTGGCCAGCTTCGGTAGCGTGCAAGGGCAGGTCCCGGCGCTCTTCCTGCGCACGAAGTCGGCCCCGGCCCGCAGGCAATCCAGGTTCTGCCGCACAACGTCCTCACCCTTGGCAGCGAACCGCTCCTTCAGCAGGCTCCTCAGCCCGGTCGCCGGATGCCCGGTCAAGGCCAGCAGCGCACCCAGCCCGACCACGTTTCCCATCCTCTTGGTGCCGCCGTGCTTCTCGGCAATCTCGGCCATAGGGATCCGAAACAGGCCCTCGTCCCTGGTCTCCGGTCCTTCGTCCTTCGTCGTCGGCGGCTCCGCGACTATGATCCCGCCCTCGACCATGTCCTCCCGGTGCTCCTTCACCGACAGCTCGTCCATCGCCAGCAGCGCGTTGAACTTCGCCGGCGCCGAATAGACCTGCCGGTCCGAAACCCGGACCGCAGTGAAATTGTGTCCGCCGCGGATGCGGGACATCACATTGGGATAGGAAAACGTATGGTAGCCGCTGCGCACCAGGGCGCGGGCGAGCAGTTCGGACGCGGTGTCAATGCCCTGCCCGGCCTGTCCCGCCACAGTCAGCGCGATATCGGTCACGGGACTATGTTAGGACAGCGCGGCGTCCAACGCAAGCAAAGGCGCGGGCTGACTCCCTCTCCTTCCTGAAGAGAGGGTCAGGGTGAGGAGAGTGAGCTACCGCTGAATCACGACCTTGCGGACATCTCGTGCTTGAGCTTGGGCTTCCCTGACGAAGTACACTCCCGGCGCCAGTGCCCGCACGTCATTCGCTCCGGGCCGTAGGTCTATCGCCTTCCGGCCGCTGACGTCCAGCAGGCGTGCGCGAGAGCTTGAACCTGAACGTTCTGGCCGCAGCAGCACTCCGCGTACGATGGTGGCAGCGTGCAGTTCGACGTCCGGTGCTGCTTGTACGCCGATCACCGAGTCGCGGATGACCGAGATGCTTGAGCCGCGTGAATTGGCCACGAAGACTTTGTGCGATACCGGGTCGAGCGCCAGGGAAATCGGCCGGCTTCCGACCGGGATATTCCGAACCACGCTGTTTGTCGCGCAGTCAATCACGGTCACATCGCCGTCTACATCGTTGGCGCAGTAGACCATGTTTGTAGTTGTGCTGTGCAGGATAGCGAAGGGAGCGTCGCCGGCATCCGCCGCGCCGATCACCTTCCGTTTCCTACCGTCGATGACGGTCAAACTGCACACCTCGCTCGCGCAGTAGATCCTGTCGTCCGCGCTGTTGTAGCAGAGCGCGAGAGGCTCCCACACACCGGCAAGCTTGCTGACGATGTAGTCGCCTGCTCCGTCTATGACGACCATGCGGGTGTTGTTCTCGGACGTGGCGCAGAAGATGGTGTTGTCGCGAGAGTCGTAGCACAGCAGAAGAGGGTAGGCCGGGCACGGGACGTCGGCAGTAACCTGATCGGTCTTCCCGTCGATCACGGTGATGTTGTAGCTGTATGGGTTCGCGCAGTACACCTTGTCATTCACCGGGTTGAAACAGAGGGCGCTCGGCGGCAGCCCCGTGGTTACTCTGCCCATGACCGCGTTCGACACGCCGTCGATGATGGTGACAGTAGAATCCCAGTCGTCGAAGCCCGCATTCGCGCAGTAGACCTTGTTGTCCACCTGGTTGTATGCGAGAGCGATGGGACCGGCCCCGGTGACGACCGTCGCGATGGCTTGATTGGTCGCGGCGTCTATCACCGTCACGGTCGAGTCGTGCTCATCGAGGTCACCGGTGTTGGCGCAGTAAATAAGGTTGGACTGCGAGTTGTAGCAGAGCACCTGTGGATGTCTACCCGTGGCTACAGTGGCGATGACTGAGTCCGTTGCAGCATCTATCACCGATACGTTGTCTCCGCCGCAGTTGGCGCAGTAGACCCGGCCATTCTGCGGGCAGTAACATAGCGCGGAGGGTTCGCTGGGGGATGGCAACTGGATGGTCGTCTCCAGCCACTGAGGGTATGCGGCTGTCACAAGGCAGCCGACGGCAAGCAACGCAAGAGCGTACTTCATGGCACCTCCCGGATGCTTGATTATCGGCCGCTGCCAGCGCTTGTCAATAGGTTGAAAGGAACGACTGGCGGTCGAGCTAATCGAGCTCGCCCCGGCGTTCCATCTTAGCGAACAGAACGATGAC
Organism: uncultured bacterium; assembly: GCA_964626085.1. Lineage (GTDB taxonomy): Bacteria > Hydrothermota > Tepidihabitantia > Tepidihabitantales > Tepidihabitantaceae > UBA2258. The sequence goes on along the minus strand of CAZVCQ010000239.1, from coordinate 61 downwards.
GGCCTGCTTCATCCTGGCGAACGGCTCAGGCGGAAGTTCGTGCTCGGATGCCCACGTGTCG
>CAZVCQ010000238.1:0-5303 GCA_964626085.1 uncultured bacterium | reverse complement strand
TCCTGATAATAACCTGTTACCTATGTCCTGAGTCCGGACCACTACCTACCGAATTGTTTGCGGAGTGGTTTGGGCCGTCGTCTATTCCTTCGTCGGAAGGGGAATCTCGGACATCGTTTGGAGGGTTGTATCGTGCATCGTCTGCAGGACCGTCTGGGACTTCACTGCCCAGAGTCCTTCGCCCGTAATCTCACCGGGCATCAGGTCAGGAGCAGGACAGGTTGCGGACGAGGTCGTGGGGCGATTTGCCCGGCACGCTACTCCGCACATCACCCTACAAGCAACGCAGACCGTCGTCCCTCTGGTCATCCCCGAGACCGCGAGACAAGTCAGCGATCCGAGAATCCAGGATTGGCCGCCACGGAGTCTGTCCGACAGCGCGATGGGTCTAGTGACGGACGGGCAGCGGGCGTGGCTGCGTGCGGGGCTACATCAGCCTGGGATCGTCGCTGTAGACCGAGAACCGGTATTCGGCAGTGTAGGGATGGAGCCAGCCGTGGTTCTGCAGCACCCAGAACAGTCCCTCTTCGACCCGCAGCCGGGGTCGGCTGACCAGCGTGACATAGACGCTCTCCGGGTACCTCACTTCCATTTCGTGGCGGACGTCAATCAGCCAGCGTCCGCCTCGGCGTTCGGCTCGTGCCGTGAGCCGGGTTTGATTGAGTGCCAGCGCGTAGCGTGCCTCCGGCTCGGTCAAACGGTAGTCGGACCGGGGCCACTCGATCCCGACCGGGCCGTAGCTGCGTTCGGACGCGGTGTCGTCCGGTTGAAGTCTGGCCGCGAAATCCCGTAGTGACGCTCTCACCTTGCTGGAGCCCAGGCCGAAATCCGAGTAGAACACCCGTCGGGCAAACGGTCCCGGGTCGAGCGTCATCAGCAGTGTCTCTTTCGCTGCCTCCGGATAGAGCGGGTACCCGACCGCGCCCATTACGATGTTGAGGCCGTAGATACCGAGCCGGTCCTGGAGCGTGAACGCGCTCATGTCGTTTCTGGGCTTTCGGCTCAGTTGCTCGACTTTCCGGTCGACTTCCTGCATCATCAACGGCAGGAGCGCCAGTGTGGCAGGGACAAGGACGAACGATGTCGCGAACTTCAGAACCCGAATTGCCTTGATGCGATTGAACAACGGGAGAAGAATCCAGGCGGCGGTGAATGCGACCACGGCCAGCGTTGGCGCGTCGAACAGCAATCCCCAGCCGGCCAGCAGCAGTAGAGGCGCCGCGAGCAGGAGGAGGATGAAGCCCGCGACGACGACGACGAAACGTGACACTGGACTCCCGCCTGACCGGCGCACGGGCTTCTTCGTGCCTTCCGACGCTTCTTTACGACTCAACGGGACGGGGTAGGGACCAACAGCTCACGGGTACGGCAACTGCCGGATCTTGCGTTTCGCCTTGTCCAATTGCTCCTGGTAGCCTTCGCCGCTCAGGGCGCGCTCGGCCGCGCGTTCGACATCCTGGTCCGTGTCCTGCACCGACGCGGCGACTGCATCGAGTCCCCGGCTATCACCAATCTGCCGCAGTGCGTAGACCGCGCCCATCCGCACGTTCCTGTCGCGGTCACGCAAGAGCCAGATGAGCGGGTCGACGGCATCCCTTGCCCGCAGTTTGCCGAGTGCGTGGGCCGCCCCGGCCCGTACTGCCGGCCGAGATGAGCGCAGCAGGCCGATGAGCGGCTGGACCGAAGGGGTGCCGAGATGAACGAGCGCGCGGATGGCAACGCCCTGGATATCCTCTCGCTGTTCGGAGTCAAACAGGTCAGCCAGCGGCTGGCACGCGCGTGTGTCGCCAATGAGACCGAGCCCGGCAGCGGCTTCCTTGCGGACGTCCGGGACAGAATCCCGCAGCAACTCCGCGATCCTCAGCACCGAAGCCGTGTCCTTGGCGACCGTCAATGCCTGGATTGCGGCTATTCTCTTCTCCGGGTCGGGGTCGCTCAACTGCTCACGCAGCTTGGGCAGCTTCGAGCCGCAACCGGACAGGAGCAGAACCGAACCAACCACCAAGACACCAAGGCACAAAAAGAATGCAGCCCGCGGCCATTGTGATCGGCTCAGTCCAGGCTTCGTCATTCTGACTTTGTCCTTTGACATTCACCTCATGATAGCGCCGGCCCCGCACTCGTCAACCGTACGCGGGCACAAACCCGAAATCCGAAACCCGAATGACGAATCAAGTCCGAATCCCGAATGGTCATTTCTTCCATTCGAGCTTCAATCGTCATTCTAGCTTCGGGTTTCGTCATTCACCCTCGGCATTTGCCCTTTGACTTGAACTCAACCCGTTCTAAACTCTCGCCTCGATGTTCAACGTCATCATCACCGGCATCACCAGCTTCCTGACCGACATGGCGTCCGAGATGGTCTACCCGCTCATCCCGTTGTATCTGTCCGCGCTGGGGGCGCCGCCCGCGGTCTTCGGGGTCATCGAGGGCTTTGCCGAGAGCACCGCCTCAATTCTCAAGGTCTTCTCCGGCCGGGTCTCGGACAAGCTGCGCCGCCGCAAGCCGCTTGCCATCATCGGCTATTCGGGCTCGATGCTCGGGCGCGTGCTTCTGTATGTCTCCAATGCCTGGGGATTGGTCTTCGCCGGCCGGATGGTCGACCGCATCGGCAAGGGCATCCGGGTCGCCCCGCGCGACGCTCTCATCGCCGACTGCACGCCTGAAGGCAAGCGCGGCACGGCCTTCGGCCTGCACCGAGCAATGGATACGCTGGGCGCTGCCGCCGGTGTCGCCGTTGCCATCTGGCTGGTCAGCACGCTCGGCCGGGACCTTGCCCGCTCCGACTACCAGCGCATCTTCCTTGTCTCACTAATCCCGGCTGCGTTGGGCGTCGCCGCCCTGTTTCTGGTTCGCGAGCCCTCCAGTGCCCATGCCGTGCGCCAACTGCCCCGGCTCTCGTTCCGCGGCCTCCCGACGAAGCTCAAGTGGTTCCTCCTCGTCGTAACGTTGTTCGCGCTAGGCAACTCCTCGAACCAGTTCCTCGTGCTGCGGGCAAGGAACCTGGGAATGTCGGTAATCGCGGTGCTGGCGGCCTACCTGTTGTACAACGTAGTGTACGGCGTCCTCTCCTTCCCGTTCGGCCGCTTGTCTGACCGGGTCGGCCGCAAGCGCCTGCTCGTCGCCGGGTATGCCTTCTATGGACTGGTCTATGTCGGCTTCGCGGCCGTTCCCCAATTCGGAATTCGGACTTCGTCATTCGTCATTCCACCGCAGGCGGTGGTCTGGCTTCTCTTCGCCCTCTACGGAGTGTTCAGCGCTTTGAACGAAGGCTTGGAGAAAGCCCTTGTCGCCAACATCGCACCCGAGGACCAGCGCGGTACTTTCGTCGGCCTCCATTCAACCCTCACCGGCGTCGGACTCCTGCCAGCGTCCCTGCTGGCCGGCGCGCTCTGGAGCTTCTTCGGCCCGTCTGCCCCGTTCTGGTTCGGCGGCGCGCTTGGGCTCTCTGCCGCTGTCGGCCTCGCCATCGTCCTCTGACGCCAACGTTACAGCCGACTGGCCCGTCCGCTGGGGTGACCGCGACTTCGAGTCGCGCAAGACCCTGACCGGAAGCAGGCCTGAAGAAGGTCGGAACTAGGGCTTGGGGTCCTCCGCGGTCGGCGGCTGTTCGGGACGGTGGTAGACGACGCGGCGCGCGAACGGAATCTCTACCCCCTCCTGGTCAAACGCCTTCTTGAGCTGGGCCCGCAGGTCCCGCTCGGTCTTCCAGTGCATGAGCGGCCGCACCTTGGCCAGAATCCGGACCGTGACCCCGGACTCGCCGAACGCCAGTATCCCCTGCACCTCGGGCGGCTCCAGCGCAATGTCCTGGTTCTCACTGAACCACTGGTCCGCGGCCTGCCTGGCCACGGCCATGCCTCGCTCGGCGTCCTGCTCGTAGGCAAGGTCAACCGTGACTATCGCCCTCATCCAGTCGCGGTTCCAGTTACCTATTGTCGTGAACTCGCCATTGGGCACGACGTTGAGTGTACCGTCAAACGCTCGGATGTGAGTGGCCCTGAGCCCGATGTACTCGACAACACCCGCGACCTTGCCGCTCGTGATGACGTCGCCGACGCCCATCACGTCCTCAAAGAGGAGGAAGAAACCGGAAAGGAAGTCGCGTACCAGGGTCTGGGCACCGAACCCGATCGCGAGTCCGGCCACGCCCGCGCCGGCCAGAATCGCGGCGTAATCCACGCCCAGCACCCGCAGCACCATCACCAGGCCGACGAAGAAAAGGACGTAGCGGACCAGGCTTCGGCTGACCATCAGCACGGTCCGGGCATGACGTTCCCGGAGCAGCCCGCCACCCTTCCGAAGCAGCCGTTTGATGATCAGCTCGGCAATCCGGCGGGCAAGCCAGAGGGCCGCGAGGATCAGAATGATGCTGCCCAGCTTGACCACATACTGGGCGAGCTTTTCCGGAGTGAGAAACTGCTGTTTGAGTACATTCCACAGGTTATTCCACAACAAGAGCTACCTCCCTATCTCGACTGTGCCGGCGGGCCCGACGATGACCGAGCCCACGACTGTGGCGAGGATACCCGCGCCATTGGCCCGGTGCTGGAAATCGGCAACCCGGTTCTCCGGCAACGACACGAGCAGCCCGCCCGAACTCTGCGATTCCCAGAGGATGTTCCGCAGCGCGGGAGAAACGTCACCCCGCCACGTGACCTTGTCGCCAAACGAATCCTCATTCATCGCCACGCCCGCATCTACCATTGTCTCTGCCATGTCCAGAACCTGAGGCAGCAACGGAATCGCCGACGCGTCAAACCGCAGCCGCACGCCGCTGCCCAGCGCCATCTCCTGTGAGTGCCCGAGGAACCCGTACCCGGTGATGTCGGTCGCCGAGTGGACGTCGCAGGCGAGCATTATCTCCGACGCCACCTTGTTGAGTTGCATCATCGAGGCCGTGGCGGCTTTGTACAGGTCCGGGTCGACTTCGTCCTGTGTCATCATCGCCTGGGCGAACACGCCGCAGCCGAGCGGCTTGGTGAGAACCAGCACGTCTCCGACCTTTGCCGCGGCGTTGGTGACAATCCGTTTCGGGTCAATCCGGCCGGTAACCGACAGCCCGAACTTGATTTCCTTCTCGTTGAAGGTGTGCCCGCCTGCGATCACCGCGCCAGCCTCGCCGACCGCGTCCTGGCCGCCGCGCAGAATCTCGGCCAGCACCTGCTTGTCCATCGGGCCGGGAAACCCGACGATGTTCAGGACCGTAAGCGGAGTCCCGCCCATCGCATAGACGTCGGAGAGCGAGTTGGCGGCCGCAATCCGGCCGAACGTGTACGGGTCCTCGACCATCGGCGTCAGCA
>CAZVCQ010000237.1:0-5311 GCA_964626085.1 uncultured bacterium | reverse complement strand
CCGTCCCCACTACCCCATCCTGGCCGGGGCGCACCCGCTCGTCCTCGTCCCACGCGCACACGTCGTCGAGGTCGAGCCGGTCGGCCCCGGCCCGGATCCGCCCCAGCACGGCATCGAACCGCCCTGACACGTTTTCGGACTTCTGAGTAGGACTCATGCTGTTCCTCGCTCTGTTATCTGCCGCTTGGCCCCGAAATCGCGGATTGCCATGCCGTAGCTGGACCACAGACGATGTACGTAGCAGCGATGGACGAAACGACGTCCGACACCACCGCCCGGGGAACGGAGGACGAACGACGTAGCGACAAACGCTGAACGTCTGGAGACCGCGTAAGTCGCCGAAAACGTGTCCGGGGGCCGCTATACCCACAGTGGGGCCCGCAGTTGCACCCGTGGTCCCACCCGCTCTTCGCCCGGGAGTTGTACCCGCAATTCGACCGGGCATTGGTCAGGCTGCGGAACCCGTAGCGCCACCGGCTGCTGGACACGCAGTTGTACCCGCAGCTCGACCCGCTCATCCACCCGCAACTCGACCCGGAGTCGTACCCGCAAACGGACCTGCTGCCGGACCCGCTCCTCGACCCGCTGCTGGTCGCGCTGCTGCTCCCGTTGCTCGACCCGCAGCTGGACCCGCTATTGGTCAAGCTACTCGACCCGCTATTGGCCAAGCTATCCGTCCAGCTACTTGGCAAGCTATTCGACCCGCAACTGGACAAGCTCCTGGACCAGCCATTGGACAAGCTACTGGACAAGCAATTGGTCTAGCTACTGGACCAGCTATTGGACAGGCTTTCGGTAGGTCCTTCTCACAAGACCTCTGCCCAAACCGGCGAACCGCAATCGAACATCCCACGTCCCGCGCCGAGTCGCCAGCACACCCGCACGCGCCCATCCGCTTGACTTAGCGTCAGGCAGACCTACAATTCCGCTGTGGATTCCGTGACTAACAGAGCATTGACTAACACCAGCAGAGTAGACAGCGCCACCGCTGCATCTACGACTGCGTCGCCGAGGCTGACTGGGCTTACAGACGGAGCTGTATCGGTCCCGTACCGAACACAATTGGGGGTGATGCTCCAAGGAAGGGCGGAACAAGCATTGCTCTCGTCCGACGTTTTGTCGATGAAGGGAAAGATACAGCTCGTCTTCACCTCTCCTCCATTTCCCCTTAATCGCAAGAAACGATACGGCAACCTTCAGGGAAACGCATACGCGAACTGGCTTGCAGGATTTGCGCGAGCCTTCACAGAGATCCTTGCGCCCAAGGGTTCGATCGTAATGGAGATGGGCAACGCGTGGGAACCGGGCGAACCGGTCATGTCGACTCTGGCTCTGGAATCACTGCTAAGATTCCTGTACGCGGGGAAACTTCATCTCTGCGAGCAGTTCATATGCTACAACAAGGCGAGGTTGCCCTCGCCCGCGCAATGGGTGAACGTTGAGAGGATCCGAGTGAAGGATTCGTTCACTCACCTCTGGTGGATGTCGCCCACGCCTCGTCCGCGCGCAGACAACAGGAAGATACTCAAGGACTACAGCCCAGCCATGCTAAAGCTGCTGGAGACTCAGCGATACAACCCCGGCAAACGTCCCTCGGAGCATCACATCGGCAAGACGTCATTCCTCAAGAACAACGCTGGCGCGATCCCGTCGAACGTCCTGGAGTTCACCAACACGAGTTCGTCGGATGACTACCTGAGATTCTGTAGGCTGAAGGGCATCGAACAGCACCCGGCCCGTATGCCCGTCGGGCTGCCGGAGTTCTTCATCAGGTTCTTGACGACGGCAAAGGGCGTTGTGCTTGACCCCTTTGCTGGCAGCAATACCACGGGGGCCGCGGCCGAGATGCTAGGACGGCGCTGGATTTCGATTGAGCCCGATCCAACGTACGTAGAAGGTTCCGCGGGGCGCTTCGCGAACATCCTGAAGGAGACTGTGTAGTGAACGCGCTGGGACGCGATTGAACAAGGGAGGAAACGTGAGCTTTAAGTATACGCCAGACGACATAGAGATACACAAGCCTGGCACATTGCGCATCATAGCGGGCGAATTCGCATCACACGAGAACGGCCTGCCAGAATGGGTCAAGAACTCCGCTACCGCCTACGTGCGAGCCGGGACGCCCCAAGACAAGAGCGTCGTGGTGCTGGTGTTCCAGGACGCGAAAGGCCGCATCCCTGCCTCAATATCGTGCCTCGACTTTGTCGGAATGACCCCCGAAGACATAGATCAGTTCTTCCGCAGGTGGGGCGACCCGGACGCCGCCGGACGCGGGCTACATCGCCCTGACATCTTGGGCGGCCACGGAAATGGTGGCAAGTCATACATGACCATGATGTTCGAGGATTTCGCGTACCTGCACACGGTCAGAGAAGGAAAGGGCTCGCGCTACGGTGTCCAGGCAGGCGAGTTCACTTTCGGATACGCTCCGAACAGGAAGGAAGGCCGGGGGTTCCCTGTCAGCGACATGACCGATGAGTTGGACAAGGCACTCGACGAGATGGGTATGACGCACAAGGACCTGCCTACCGAGGCCCGGCGAGCACTAGGGCAGCGGGGCGGGTTCACGTTGGTCAGGGGCGTGCACCCCAAGGGCTATGGTCGGAAGATCCCGGCTGACGAGATCCTCGAGGCAATCGCCGGGCACTCCCAGATGATAGCTGCACTGCGCCTCTGTCAACTGTATGTCGTACACAACGGAAAGGTCGCGTTGTCGGGACGGCAGCTAGCTTTGCCCGAGATTACCCCGATGGAGGGTGCGAGCGAGCCACGCGTCGTGCCAATACCCAGCAGCCTGACAGACCCAAACACAAATCGGAAGGTCTCTACTACTGACGACGGCAAGCTGCCTGCCGGGGACCTCATTCTCAAGACGTCCGACAAGAGTATGCGGTGGAAGCCTCGGGTGTACATGCACGTCATTCAGTGCGTGACTGCGGACGGATTCGTCGGCACGATCGAGATGCGGGAGCTCTCACAATCTTCCTACAGTGACCGGATGTATGGCGAGTGCCGTCTGGACTCTCTTGCCAGCCACGTGCGAAACGACAGAACAGGTCTTGTGGAAAGTCCCCTCACCAGGGCTCTGAAGGCATGGATCAGCAGACAGGTGAACGCCTACGCGGCGGAGTTTGAGAAGCGGGACCGTGTCCGAATTAACCAGAGTGAAAGAACTGCGCTCAGCCAGATGAATGCCGCACTCGATAGGTGGAAGAATCAATTCCTCGAAGAGCTGCTATCTGGAAGCGGTGGTGGCGAGGGACCCGTTACAGTAGTTACTAGGAGGTTACCGAGCGGCAAGCCAGCGAAGATTGAGCTTCAGATGTCGCACAGCATGGCTGGCGTGGGTGTGACGTTCAGGCCCACGCTCCGGTTCTACGATAAGGATGGCAGGCAGATCAGGCCAGTCGAGTTCCAGTGGGTGACCGATACGAATGTCGCGATGGTCACTGACGAGGCACTGATGCTTATCGAGAGCTTCTCCATTGGCGAAACCGATGTCTACGCCGAAACGGCAGTAGGCAAGCTGCGTTCGAACGTCGCGCAACTCAAAGTAGTCGGCCTTCGTGACATACGCATCGTTCCCGAGAAAGTGGAACTCGAAGCAGGTAGCCGTTCACAACTCCAAGCGGTCTGTACCTTGGCGGACGGAACGCAGTCGTCTGACATCTACCTGGAGTGGCTGGAGGACAACAGCAAGGTCGCCAACGTGAGCGCTTCCGGTATGGTCTTCGGGTTCAGCCCCGGTCAGACTCTTGTGGCCGCCCAAGACGACCGCGTCAGCGCTGCGCACACCGCGACGGTCACTGTCCTGCCTGCAGCGGGCAAAGGTAACAAGCCGGGTTCGGGCAAGGGATACCCGCAGATTCTGCTGTCGGAAATCGATGAAGACCCGGAATCCGGAGAACCAGCAAGGCTAAGTCCACGAGATGCCCCGGTCCATCAGAGACCGTCCGATATTCAGCGGAACATCTGGTGGATCAACATGCGCAGCCCCCTTGCCAGGCGTTATCTGGCCGAGGCAAAAGGAAAAGGCAGTGAATCCCGCGAGTGGCGAGTCTACCATCTGGAACGGTACATTGAGGCTCTCGTCAAGATACAGATCACGCACCGACAGAAGCAAGGCGAGCAGATGGATCTAGACCAGTGGCTGAACCTGTGGGACGACACAGCCACGAAGATGCAGGAGAGTGCGGCTCAGACTCTGCAGGCGTTCCTCGATGACGGACTCCTGCCAGAATAGGGATGGAAGCGATGAGAAAGATGCCCAAGGCAGAGAAATTGCTCCTTGCGGCGTACAGACTCGAACAGAGCGGCAAGAGGCCCTTCTCGGCGGAGGACCTTGTTGTGGCGGCGTGGCGCGAATACCCGGATTCGTTCGCGCTGGCTGGGTATCCACAGCACCCCGACTCAAACCGAGTCTACTTCGAAATCATGGGGAACAAGTCGTTTCGCAAGAAGGGGTGGTTGGACAAGACGGGCGAGAAGAAGTACCAGCTCTCTCCAGCTGGCTCGGCCGCGGCCGCTGTCCTTTCGGGCATAACGCCGGGACCAACTGCAGGAGGCAAAAGCGTCCCGCTAGGTAGAGACGAGTTGGACCAGATACAAGCCCTGTGGCTGTCAACAGCTGCGGAGATGTACCGCACCCAGCGACAGAATGAGATCGTTTTCCGGGACGCCTGTTCCTTCTGGGGCATATCCCCACGCAGCACAGCCAGCATGCTCACTGTTAGGCAGGGCTCAGTGATAGCGCTTATCGAGAAGGCTGTCCGGTCTGTCGAGGAGGGCGGGCCGGTCTCGATTGCGCACGGGTCCATTCACTTGGGGCCTGACTCAATGAATCTGCTCGCGCGCATCCATAGCCTGCTGGTAGAGAAGTTCCAGGCCGAGCTGGCGATTATCGGTGGTAGGACTGACAATCGGAGTCCAAAGCGCCATACGAAGAAGTAGGCAGCACGGCGACGACTTCGTCTTGCTCGACCTCGCCTAGTCATACGCACCGCTCGCGAACAAGGGTGAATCCATGCTGCCTCGCCACCTTGACATCAGGGCCCGCAGGGCTAACATGTCCGAGGTTGGATTCGAAGCGTCGGCCTCGATCCGCAAGAACCTTCCCGAACGCGCAGCCCGATGGCGAAGTAGCCTAGGACTGATGACTAGTCGTCGGGGCGGACTGAGGCACGCACCGCAAGGGAACCAGGGACAGGCACCCAATTTCGGGAAGCTTCGGGACACCACACAGGCATTTCAGATTGCAGATTGACCGGACCCTCGGCCATTTGACATCCGTCCCCGCCAGTCCTACAATCCG
>CAZVCQ010000236.1:0-5338 GCA_964626085.1 uncultured bacterium | reverse complement strand
GAAACTGTAACCCATGTCCTGATAATAAAGTGTAACCCATGTCCCGTTCGCGCCCCTGGGGGACGGGGTAGGGGAGATTGGGGAGCGATGAGTAATGAACGATGAGCGCTGAACTTAGATGATTTCGCGGCCCGATTTCCTGGGTACATATACTAAACCGGGCTTGGGGTCATGCGCAGGGCATCCGACGTGGTTTCGCCGTCGTCGAGTCTGCCTCAGGTATCGTGCCGGCAGAAGTGCTTGACGTCCAGTCACCCGGACGCTACCATCTATTACTTCTCGACTATACCCGGAGCAAAGGATGTGCGATTGAATCGCCGTCGGACATGGCTGCTCGTTCTCCTCGTTGCCGTCGTGGGCAGTCCGTCGTACGCGACGGCAATGGCGCTGCACGAACCGCTCGGCGCTGAGCGCCTGCCTGACGGCAACACGCTGATTACCGAAGGCGGCCATGTCTTTTCATTCGTGGACGGGCGCGTGATTGAAGTGGACAGCCTGGGTCGGCTGGTCTGGGCGTACCTTAGATGCGACGTTTCGTACGCGCACACCGGGCGCCGGCTGGCGAACGGCAACACGCTGATAGCATCAAGCTACGGCAACAAAGTCGTCGAGGTGGACCGGGTCGGTAACACGGTGTGGACGATGAAGTCAGGGCTGGTCTGGCCGAACGATGCCTACCGGCTGGCGAACGGCAACACACTGATTACCTGTCGGGACAACAGCCGGGTCCTCGAGGTTACACCCGAGCACGCGATTGCCTGGAGCTACTTCAATGTCGATGGCCCGCACAACGCCAACCGGCTGGCGAACGGCAACACCCTCATCAGCGACTCGAACAACGACCGGGTCATCGAGGTCGACTCGGCGGGCAACATCGTCTGGCAGTACTCGACCGGTCTCTTCTGGCCGCGCAGCGCCGAGCGGCTCGGCAACGGCAATACGCTGATTTCCGACACTCACCACAACCGGGCCATCGAGGTGACCGCGTCGGGGACAATCGTCTGGAGTGTGACTGGCGTGGTGGAGCCTTTCACGGCAGTCCGCCTTGCCAACGGCAATACGTTGCTCTCAGGGCCTTCAGGGGTGGTTGAAGTGACGCCGGCGACGAGCATCGTCTGGCAGTACCCGAACACCGTGGCGGTGGTGGTTGAGACCCTGCAGGTAGTGAATCCGACTTCCGGCTGCAGGCCTGTACGTCCACATCCACCGGCCGGCCTATGCCGGGCCGTCCCATCGCGTGCCCGGGGTGGTCTTCGTGCCGGGCGGAACCGGGTGCGGCAGCTGGTTCGATTTCCCGATTCCTGTGTCTGACGACATCGCGTCGGACGGCTTTGCGTTCCTGCACTTCGACCCGGACGGCCGGGGTCAGAGCGGTGCGTACCCCGAGAACTACGGCGGGTACGTGCACCAGGACGGGATGCATGCCTGCCTGTCATTGCTCGCGAGTCGGGACTACGTGGATACAAGCCGGCTGGGTGTCTTCACCCAGGGGCATGGCATCACGATGGGCTCGGGCATGATTGCGCGCCATGCCGAGCCGCGGGTCAAGTTCCTGCTCGACTTCGAGGGGCCGGCAGACCGGTATCAGACGTGTCTGGATTCAGGCGGGTTTGTGCCGGTGTCGCCCGACTCGGATGCGTTCTGGCAGGAGCGGGAGGCGGCGCGGTTCATGAAGCAGGTGCCGTCCGCGTATCTGCGGATGCAGCCGCAGGTTGACAGCAACCCAAGGCTCTGGGACAACCGGCACGCCGTCCAGTTGATAGACAGCGCGACTTCCGCTGCCCACGGCGGAGCAGGGATCAGCGTATGGACCCGGGTCAACGACTCGGTCATGAACCCGGCGAACAGAGTCTACACGCTGTCGAACCCACCGGACTGGATTCCGACGCTGCAGGGATTTCAGGACTTCGTGCGCTTCCTGCTCTACCTGCATGAACTGGCTGACATGAATCCACTTGGTGTGGCCGACCGCCGCGCCAGTGGTCCGGCCGCGTCCCTGCAGGTGGTGCCGAGGCCCTGTCGGGACGCAGTGCACGTCGCGCTGCCGCCCGGACTCGGCAAGCGCGACCTCCTAGTCCACGACGTCTGCGGCAGGCTGGTCGCGCGGACGGTCGTGCCGGCAGGCAGTGCGCAGGCCACGCTCGACCTTCGCCACCTGCAACCGGGAGTGTACTACGTCTCTGCGGCCGGTGAGGGCACGGTACCGGTCGTGGTAGTGCGGTGACGCCGCGCTTCAGCACAACGCAGAAGCTGGTGGTCGAACACCAGCCAGACTCAGGGGACAGTCCCCATTTGGGGACAGGTCCCGAACTACAGGGGCGGGTCTTTGACCCGCCCCTTTCTGTTTGCTGCTGTCTGAACCACGGGTGGACACGGATGAACACAGATTGAAAGGAACTCCCGGCATTCTGCACCCGCTCGTTTCGTGTCCTTCGTGCTTTCGTGGCTCAATGTCGGTTCTGGGGCAGCTTGACCTCTCTGTCTTTTTGTAGATACTCGTGTGATGCCCGTGAAGACCTTAAACCGGCAATCTTGAACCGTAAATCGCCAGCCTTCCGCGCCGAAGTCCCCGGGGACAGTCACCGGGGACCGCCGCGTCAGTCGCCGGCATTCATCTGGTTCCTCATCATCTCCGGCGTCGCATTCGTCCTCCGGCTGATACACCTGCTTCAGTTGCGGCACAACGACCCGTTTTTTCTCTCGCCGCAGATGGACTCGCTCTATCACCACCAGTGGGCGCTCGCCGTCGCCGCGGGCCGGGAGTTCATCGCCGGCGCCTTCTTCCGCGCGCCCCTGTATCCTTACTTCCTCGGTCTGCTGTACAAGCTCTTCGGTGCGAACCTGATGGTCGTGCGAATCATCCAGTCGCTTGTCGGCAGCGCGTCCTGCGGCCTCGTGTACCTCCTCGCGCGGCAGTTGCTGCGGCCGCAAGCCTCAAGCCACAAGCCGCAAGCAAGTACGAAGTCCGGTGCTCAGCACTCAGCACTCATTACTCATCGCTCCCATGCGATTCCGGTCGTCGCCGGTTTGGTGACGGCCGCCTACCCGCTCGCCATCTGGTTCGACGGCGAGTTGCTCCTTGAGGGCCTGCTGACATTCCTCGTGCTGCTCGGCCTCGTGCTGCTCCTGCGCAGCCGGGACACCGACCGTCAGTGGTGGCTGCCCGGAATCGCGTTCGGTCTGGCCGCGATTACCCGGCCGAATGTCCTGGCATTCCTCGCGGTGCTGCCGGTTTGGTTGTTCCTGGAGAACAGAACGGGGTCCAAGGGTCAGAGGGTTCCAGGGTTCAGGTCCGAAACCAGACCCCCCGGACCCCAGAACCCCAGAACCCGGTCTGTCTGGACTCGGCTGTTGTTCATCTGGGGCGCGGCGGCGCTGGTCATCCTGCCGGCTACTATTCGCAACTATGTCGTGAGCGGGCAGTTCGTGCCGATTGCGTGGCAGGCGGGGACCAACTTCTACATCGGCAACTCGCCGGAGTCGGACGGCTTGACCGCGATTGTCCCGGGAACGCGCGCCACCTGGTGGGGTGGCTACGATGATGTGAAGCGGCTGGCCGAAGAGGCCGCCGGCCGGCCGCTCAAAGGCGCGGAGATTGACCGGTACTGGATGGCCAGGGGTCTTGAGTTCTGGCGCAGACAACCGGGCAAAGCGCTGGGCCTGCTCCTACGTAAGACCTTCCACTGGTTCGCAGGCTACGAAGTCAGCAACGACCGTGACCTGTACGCCGTCGTGCGTTACTCGTTCATCAACTACCTGCTCTTCAACTCGCGGTTCCTCAAGTTTCCGTTCGGGATACTCCTGCCGCTGGCCCTGGCCGGGGCCTGGCTCTGCCGCAGCCAATGGCGCCGGTTCCTGCCTCTGTACCTCTTTGCCGGGGCGTACTCGCTTTCGTTCATCGTCTTTTTCGTCTGCAGCCGCTACCGGACGCCGCTGGTGCCGATTGCGGCGATATTCGCGGCCCTGGGACTTATGGGACTCATGGGACGTATGGCGAAGCGAGAGCGCGTTATCGGGTTCGGCATCGTCCTTGGCGCTTTCTTCTTGTTCAATGCCAACCTTGCCGGGGCCGGTCGGGTGTCAAGCCCGGACCAGAACTACTTCGCCCTCGCGACTGACCTGCACCAGCAGGGGAAAGACGCCGAAGCGCTCGTCGAAATCCGGCGGGGGCTGGAATCCGATTCCCTGGCAGAAGTGCTCAAGTTTGAGGCGATGCTGCTCGCGAGTCTGGGCGACTTCGCCGAGGCCGAGCGTGCGGCCCGGGCCGCGGCGCGGCTGTACCCATCCGACACCGACGCCTACGACGCGCTGGCCGGCGTGCTGGTCAATGCGGGCCGGCTTGACTCGGCCGCGGTCTACTTCGAAATCGTTCGCAGTCGCGACCCGTACTCGTTCGAGGCGTGGAACAACCTCGGCAACATCGCCCTGTTGCGCGGGGAGTTCGCCAAGGCCCGCTACTACTACGAAGGTGCGCTCAAGCTGCGACCCGCGGACGCGGCGGCGATATGCAACCTCGGGGTCTGCGAGTACAGCCAAGGCCAGGTCGCCGAGGCCCGCGCCCGCTGGCAGGAAGCCCTCAAGCTGGACCCATCCTTCACGCGGGCCAGGCAAGCCCTCGAACAACTGAAGTAGCGCCGGCGCCCCGGCCGGGCGTCCGTCGTTGACCGTGCCGGCAGGTTGGTCGTTCGAGAAGGGGAAGTCTCAATTCCCAAGCCCCAATGGCCATTCAACTGGGAGACGGTCAAACCCGGAACGGCTACGGTCATTCGGCACGGGGGCTTGAATGGGAATTGGCGCTTGGTCATTGGTCGCTCTTCAGATACATCCGAACCGACACGGAAGCCACGAAGACTCGAAAACCGCCAAGAGGATGGGTGCAGAAGCCCGGCGGGTCGTTCCCTCCAGCTTGGCCTCGGCGGCCCCTGCAGGACAGGGCGGCTTGTCCGCGGCTTGCCTTGGTGGCGAACTCCCGTCCCGGTTCCTTGGCAGACGGTAGACGGAAGTACTTGACACGGGGAGCCCAGAGGCTAAAGTCAGATGAGGATTTCCCCATAGCCAAGATTGAGACCGTGTCCTCGAATCACCGTCGGACATGGCTGACCGTTCTTCTTGTTGCCGCCGTGGGCAGTCCGTCGCACGCGGCGGCAATGGCGCTGCGCGAACCGCTCGGTGCCGAGCGCCTGCCCGACGGCAACACGCTGATCACCGACGCCGGCAATTTCTTCGGACACTTGGACGCACGCGTGTTTGAAGTGGACAGCCTGGGTCGGCTGGTCTGGGCGTACCTTATTACCCGGAGTACAAAATAGCTTGCATTACAGGGCGGCATAACGGACGT
>CAZVCQ010000235.1:0-5342 GCA_964626085.1 uncultured bacterium | reverse complement strand
GTTACCTATGTCCTGATAATAACCTGTTACCTATGTCCTGAGTCCGGACCGGTAGGCGTCGTCTGGCAGAGTCCCTCGTCCTTCGTCTGCGGGGTCGCCCAGAACGTCATCTCGTCCTTCGTCGGGAGGGGAATGTCGAACATCGTATGCAGGACCGTCTGGCAAGTCACTTCCGGGGCAGTAGACCGTAGACTGTAGGCAGTAGACAGGTCAGTAGCGGGGCAGGTTGCGGGCGGAGTCGTGGGGCGAGTTGCCCGGCACGCTACTCCGCACATCACGCGACAGGCAACGGAGACCGTGATTCCTCACGCAGTCTGCGAGATTATGTGCCCCGTCGTCCCTCACGCTGCGACCGGAGTCTTGCCGTCAATCATGTCCTGAGAGCAAGCATCAGACGTCGGTTCCAGCGAAGACCAGATGAGGCTTGATACGCTGCTTCGTGCACCCGTGGCGACGAACGTGGAGTACTCGGTCCGACGAGTCTTTACTGGCCGGCGCGGAGGGCTATGATGTGTCGCAGTCCGCATTGGTACGAAAACCGAGAGGAGAACCCGTGAGACTTATTATCTTGCCCGTTGCCGCGATGCTCATTCTTGCCGCCGGAGCGTGCGGGCAGGAGGAGGGCAGCGGCGCGCCGGCAGTAGTCGCGTTGATCACCGGCAACCTGCCGTTCGATACCACCAGGCTCGTCCCGCCCGACTTTGGCCGTCCCGCGCCGCTGATGCGGGCGCTGAAGGAGCGCCGGTCGGTGCGGGAGTACGATACCGTGCCGCTGACGTTCCGTCAGCTTTCCGAGTTGCTGTGGGCCGCCAACGGCGTGAACCGGGACGACGGCAGGCGGACTGCGCCCGCCGCAGTGAACCAGCAGATGGTGGACATCTATGTCATCCTGCCGGTCGGGGCGTTTCTATTCGATGCTCCCGGCTCGCGGTTGTTGCCGGTCGCGGCCGGCGATTCTCGGAAGATGGCAGGAAGGCAGGAGTTCGTCACAACTGTACCGGTCAATCTCGTCTACGTCGTTGACCCGGCCCGGTTCAAGTCCCGTTCGGCTCCGGCACCGGCAATCCCGGCCGAGGAGAAGCTGAACTGGGCCCGCATCGCCGTGGGTGCGCAGGCGCAGAACGTCGGACTCTACTGCGCCGCCGAGAAGCTGGGCAACGTTGTGCGCGGCATGGTCGACCGCGAGAAACTCGGTCCGGTGCTCAAGCTTGGGCCGGGTCAGTCCGTACTGCTCGCGCAGACCGTCGGTGTCCTGAAGCGCTAGCGGACGCCGGACTCAGGCGCGAGCGGGAAACCAGCGCTGGGTCTTCAGGCATATCTTCACGAGCATCAGCATCACCGGGACTTCGATGAGGACGCCGACCACGGTGGCGAGGGCGGCGCCGGAGGAGAGGCCGAAGAGCATGGTGGCAGTGGCAATCGCCACCTCGAAGTGGTTGGAGGCGCCGATCATCGCCGAGGGCGCCGCATCTTCGTAGGACAGCTTGAGACGGCGGGCCAGGAGGTACCCCAGCCAGAAGATGAGGTTGGTCTGGATGAAGAGCGGGATGGCAATCCAGAGAATGGTGAGCGGGTTCGAGACGATGACGTCGCCTTTGAATGAGAAGAGGAGGACGAGGGTGAGGAGCAGCGCGATGATGGTGATGGGCGTGAGCAGGTGCAGGAACTTGTTTTCGAACCATGCCCTACCTTTGGTCCGGATAACCAGTTTGCGGCTGGCGTAGCCGGCGACAAGCGGCAGGGCAACATAGATGGCGATGGAGAGCAGCAGCGCCTGCCAGGGCACGGGCAGGCGGCCGACGCCGAGCAGGAACCCGCCGAGCGGGCCGTAGAGCAGGAGCATGGTGAGGGAGTTGATGGCGACCATCACCAGCGTGTGGCCGTAATTGCCTTTGGCCAGGTAGCCCCAGACCAGGACCATGGCGGTGCAGGGCGCAATCCCGAGCAGGATGCAGCCGGCCAAGTATGAACGCCAGAGCGGGACTTGCAGCAGTTTGGCGCCGTTGGCCAGCACCACCCGGCCGACGCCGTAGGTTGCGCCCGGTTCGAGATTGATGCCCAGGGGCAGCTTCACCAGATCAACCGCGTCCGGGCCGATGAGGCCGCGGAAGAGCACGCCGAGGAAGAGAATGGCGATGGCGTACATGGTGAAGGGCTTGATCGCCCAGTTGACGAAGAGCGTGAGCCCGACCGGCCTGGCGTTTTTGCCGGCTTTGAGCACTTCGGAGAAGTCGATTTTGACCATGATGGGATACATCATGAAGAAGAGGCAGACGGCGATGGGAATCGAGATGACCGGCGCGCCGTTGGTGTAGATGGCGATGCCGTCCAGCGTCTTTGCCAGCCCGGGCGCGAGCTTGCCGAGCAGGATGCCCGCGCCGATGCAGGCGAGCACCCAGATGGACAGGTACTTCTCGAAGACGCTCAGGCCCTTCGGCTGCTTGGTTATGCAGGCTTCAGTTACCGGCGACATCAGGTTTGTCCTGCTCTGCCTCTACTGAACGCCTCCGAGCAGCTTCTTTAGTTCGTTTTTCGACGGCAGCCTGCCTTGTGAGACGACCTTGCCGTCGACGACGAGGCCGGGCGTCATGAAGACGCCCATCGAGGCGAAGAGCTTCAGATCTTTGACGTGCTCGATATCCGCTGCGATGTTCAGTTCAGCCAGGACGTCGATGACCCGCTTCTCTAGTTCGTAGCACCGTGCGCACCCGATGCCGACAATCTGCACTTTCATCGTTCTTTCCTTTCGTCTAGTCTCCTCACCCCGACCCTCTCCTCAGAGAGGAGAGGGAGAGAAGAGGCAACCTTCTCGTCAGGGTGGAGGGGGAACGCGGACTTGTCGCCAGTTCTTCCCGCCACCTTGAGCGCATGAAGGCTCCTGTGCTTTCTCCCTCTCCCTCGAACGGGAGAGGGAAATGGTGAGGGTGAATCAGACGATCGTGCCATAGAGCAACCCGGCGATTGATGAGAGGACGACGACAAGACCGATGTAGGTCAGGCCTTTCTTAGCGCCGATGAGCCGGATGACGACAATCATCGAAGGCAGCGAGAGCGCCGGGCCGGCCAACAGCAGGGCAAGCGCCGGGCCCTTGCCCATGCCCGAGCCGAGGAGCCCCTGCAGGATGGGTATCTCCGTCAGCGTGGCGAAGTACATGAGAGCGCCGGATAGCGAGGCGAACAGGTTCGACCAGAGCGAGTTGCCTCCAACCAGGCCGGCGATGACATGGTTGGGGATGATGCCGGCGTTGAGTCCCGGCCTTCCGAGCAGGAAACCCGCCACGAATACGCCGCCGAAGAGCAGGGGCATAATCTGCTTGGTGAACGTCCAGGTGGACGCGACCCACGCCTTCCGCTCTTCCGCGTTGAACCATCGCCAGACCATCAGCGCAAGGCCGAGGAGCGACGCCCCGGCCAGATACCACTTCACCGAGAAGACTGCGTTGTAGAAGCCGATGGGGTCCTTGGGTTTGCCCCAGGTGAGGAAGATGAGCGCGAGGATCATCGAGGCGAAGTAGAGGATGTTCTGCCAGAGCCGGCGGCCGCCCTTGGTCGCCTCCATGTCGAACATACCCACGGTTTCTGCCCGGGCCTTCTCGGAGCGGAAGAAGACAAATGCCATCGCGAGGCCGATGACGACCGAGAAGACGACTGCGGCGATTGCGCGGGCGAGACCCATCTCGAGCCCGAGCACGCGGCCGGTCATCAGTATCGCCAGCACGTTGATGGCCGGGCCCGAGTAGAGGAACGTCGCGGCCACGCCGAGGCCGGCCCCGGCCGTGTAAATGCCCATGAACATCGGCAGCACCGTGCAGGAGCAGACTGCGAGAATCGCGCCCGAGACCGAAGCTATCGAGTAGGCAAGGGCCTTGTTGGATTTCGGGCCGAAGTACTTGAGGATCGCCTCTTTGGAGATGAAGTTCTGGATGGCGCCGGCGATGAAGAAGGCGGGGACGAGACAGAGCAGAACGTGGAGCCGGGCGTACTCCTGCAGCATCTGGAACCCTTCGAGCAGGGCACCTTGAATCCGGGTTCCTCCCAGCGGTACGAAGTAGAAGAACAGGAAGACGGCGAGGACGAGGAGGAGCTTGTAGCGTTCTTTCACCGGTCTAGCAGCCTTGCTGCCTCCTCACCCTGACCCTCTCTTCTGAGCGTAGAGCGAATTCCGTCTCCCTCTCCCTTGACCGGGAGAGGGAAGGGGTGAGGGTGATACTCAACCGGCGGCACGCGCCGGGTACTAGTAGCCTCACGTCAGGCACTCCGACGCCGGCGCCGGCGTCACGGCCCCGGTGACGATCGGCATCCCGAACTCGCGGAACTTCGCCTCAATCGAGTCACGCGGGTACACGCCAATGTGGCGGAAGAGTTCCTTGCCTTCGGTGTCAATGAAGACCTGGGTCGGAATTGTGACGATGCGGAATTGCTTTGTCAGCTCCTTCTCTTCATACACGTCGATGATGCGGATATCGATTCTGTCTTTGTAGTCTGCCATCATCGGGTCGAGGATCTTCTTCATGGTCCGGCAAGGTATACACGTGTTCGACCCGAAGTCCCACAGCTTGGGCAAGGCCCCGGATTCCTCGGCCACTTGCGCGGGCTCGGGCGCAGTCGGTTTGGGCTGGGTCTGGTTGACCTGTGGAGGCTTCGGGGTCTCGGGCACAACCGCGGTGCCCGCCGTCGCGGCCGTGTCGAGCGGCGTTTCGCAGATTGCTCCGGCGGAATCCGACCCGGTGCAGTTGGCGCAGTTGGCCGCGGACGTCGTGTCGGCCTCGACCGCGGCGGGTGGCTTGGACCCGCCGCAGCCGACCAGCGCCGCGACGAGGATAGCAAGCATGAATCGGGACAAGTTCATCACGTCTCCTTTGTTTCAGCGTTTGAACAGGTCATATACGAACCAGGCGGCGACGAGCAGCAGCAGCACGCCCGAGGCCTTTTTGAGAATGTTCGAGGCCCGCTTCAGGCCTTTCGAGTTCACCATCGCCTCGGCGATGCCGATCGAGCTGCCGGCGACGAGGACGAGCAGCGAGTGGCCGAGCGCGTAGGTGAGGAGCAGCAGCCCGCCATAGAGGATGTTGCCTTTGGACGCGACGTAGGTCAGCACCACGGCAAGTACCGGCATGGCGCAGGGCGTGGCGATGACGCCGGTCAGGGCGCCGAGCAGGAACGCGCCGACCATGCCGCCGGCTTTGGGCGCGAATCCCCGCGGCATCGGTAGCTCGAAAGCGGGGAAGAAAAGAATCTGGACGCCCATCACAAGGCAGACGATGACTATGAGGATGGGCCAGAACTTCGACGTCGTGCCGAAGAGCGTGCCGGCCAGGCCGGCGACCATGCCGAGCACGGTG
>CAZVCQ010000234.1:0-5376 GCA_964626085.1 uncultured bacterium | reverse complement strand
GGCGACATGGCCGGCGACATCGAAGCCCTGCGCTGGCTGGTCTATCACACTGCGTGGCTGGCAAGAGGACTGTCCCAGGCGATTTCCGAAGGAAATCAGGGTAGCGTCCCCAGAATAGACTATGCATCCATGCTGGTGAAGCTCCAGGCCCACAAGGTCCTGACCGACACGGTCAACCGCTCGGTCCGCATCCACGGCGGCACCATTCCACCCATCCTCGAGTGGCTGCAGAAGACCGCTGCTGCCGAGGACGCCGACGACCTTCTCCGCCTCGCCGTCGCCCGCGAAACCATCTCCCGCCTCCAGCCGTAGTCCGGTCCGCAAGAACCACGGCCGATGACGCGGAAGCGAGGCCAGGAGTTCTATCCACAGATTCCGCAGATTACACAGATGTGAGAACCGTCAAGGCTCAAAAAGAACCAACCGCAGATTACATAGATGACGCAGATTTCCAGGGCGGGGACAGGACCGCGCTGTCCGACAGGGACCGCTGGGGTCAAATCGGCACGGGGATTTCTGATCGTGTCCTAAGCCCGACCGCACCACCGATAGCATCAACTGCAGATTACTCAGATCATCGCACTGGAACAGAGCCGCGAAGCGGTTCTGGATCATCCGCAGATCACACAGATTACGCAGAAGTCCGGGGTCTGAAACCTCTTTGTGACTTTGTGTCTTTGTGGTAGATCTCCGCGTCCGGCTGCCCGCCATCTTCCAAGGCCGACATCCGCCACTGGGAATTGGAAACTGGTTCCTGGAAACTCGCGCTCGGCGCGCTTACCGCCTCGGTCTCGGGTCGGGCGGAAAAGACTTGGCGAGCTCTCGGAAGCGGGGAAGGACGATTCCAGCGAGCTTCTGCGCCAGCGCGGTGTCGAGCCCCAACCGAATCCAGCGCGGTTCAAGGATGTACTCATCCACCTGCTGCTGTTCTTTCGCGCTGCCCGGCTTTGTGTTGAGCGCCGCGCTACAACAAGCGCCGACTGCACCACGATAGACCGGCTGTCGCTCTTTGGGTACGTCCGCCGCATCGAGCATCGTCTGCACCTCGGTCCAGACCTGCTCGACTGCGGCCCTGCGGGCCGTCTCGTACTCCTCGAACTTGCGCAGAAACTCCACGTGTTGTTCCTGCTTGAGTTTCCGCTTTCGCGCCGGCTTGAGCAGGCTCGCCTCGTACTGCTCTAGGTTCAGGTTCGGGAGCCAGTCCAGGTCTCCCCGCATCTCCATTTCAGCGAAGTGTCTGCGCACGATGTCCTGCAACTTCCGGATAGCGGGAAGGGGAAGCTGGCTCTCTTTCTGAAACCTTGCCTCGGACTCGGCGAGGAGCCTTTCCCTCACCTCAGGTCGGTCCTTGCGGTTCCTACGGAGTATCTTGAACCACTCCAGCCCGTGGTTGAACATGGATGTCGACACGACCATCACCGGGACGAGCCCGGTTTCGTTCACCGCGCGCGAGAGGAATTGGCTGTAGAAGAACCGGCGCCGCGCCGCCGCCGCATTTCGCCGCGCCCGCTCAAGCCGCTTCAGCCGGTCAGGCATCGACCGCTCTTCGGCAGGCTTGGTTGTGACCCCGGGATGGTCGAACTGCCGGTCGTAGCTGGTTACCTGGCTCTGGTACTTCGGCAGTACGTGGCCGGCAACCTTGGTCAGAACCATGCCGTAGACATTTGACTGAGCGGTCGGCAGGCTCGTGTAGAGGTCGAGGATATCGTCGATGTCCCTGAACCCGGCCCGGCAACCGCGCAGGAAGTCGGCGATAACACCGAACGACGGATAGCGCTCATCGCCGCGCTCAAGCCTGCCCACAAGATTACCTGCCTTCTTGCCGGCCCTGCCCATGGCCCGGGCAAGCTCCAACTGGGTCAGCCCCGCCTTCAGCCGCAAGTCCCGGAATCTTGCCCCAAGCTCGCGGGTGAAGACGAAGGTGTCCGGCGACCTCTTCATTTGAGGCAAATCCTACAGCTCTGTAGGCTAACAGTCAAGCCGGGAAGCTACACAAGCGACACTAGTGTAAGCAGTTAGTTTGCCAACGGTCCCAAATCCCCCTGCGCTGGGGGGATATATCCCCCAGCTTATCTCGGAGTCTATCGCCGAGCTTATCGCCGAGCTTGTTCCCCCGCTTATCCGCCAGCTTATGCTAGAGCTTATGTCCAAGCCTATGAGCCCGCTTATCCTCCGGCTTATCGGACGGGTTATGCCCCCGCCTATCCTCCCGCTTGTGGTCGGGCTTACGGCCCAGCCTACGCCCGAGCTTGTGGCAGGGCTTATCGCCGGGCTTACGGCCCGGTTTACCGCCGAGCTCATGGCGGAGCTTATCGCCGGGCTTATGCCCGGGCTTGTGGGAAGGCTTATCCCTCCGCTTAGAGAGGAGCTTGTCGTTCCGCCCGAAGTGCTGCCCGAGTTGCCGTGGGCAGCCGCGCAGGGACATGACCGGAATCCACTCAGGGATTTCGGATCGTGACCCGAGCCGGACACTACTCGGTCAGCACGGCCTTCCTGCTGCTATGACCTTGGGCGCGAAGCGCCTCACGCTTGTCCTCAGCACTCAAGGTGCAGAAGTAGACGCAAACGCAACTCCGCCCTTTCGTGTTCTGCCGGTTCCATACATAGTAACCCGGCTCCTACTCGCCACTCGCAATCATGCATTCGGGCTTCACTCACCAGTCGATGATCTCGCCATCGTCGGCTGAGCCACCGGGGCCGTACCGGAACGCTACGCCGATGCCGGGCACCGGAAGCGTGCTTCTGTTCCACAATCCGAAGGTCAAGGACAGTTCCGGAATTACCCTGAACCGGTCGCCGAACGACCCGCCGACGAAGACCTGCGGGTACCAATCCGTGTAACTGCGCAGTAGTTCCCCGTGGGTCGTCTTGAGCTCGTCTGTATGTACCATCAAGGTACGCGCGGCCGCGTAGAAGCGGCCATTGCCGACAAGCAGCTCCGGATAGATCGTGTAGGACTTTGCCTCGTTGATCACGTCAAAGATGAAGGGGCAGTGCCCGTATGCCCCCCCGACGTCAAACGCCAGGGACAGCGGGCCTTTCACGAACTGCCACTTCACGTCGGCTGAGACCAATGCGGGCAGTGTGACCTAACCCCCGACGTCGACGTTGTCGAAGAGCCCGTAGCGGAACAAGAAGTTGCCCTCCGGTAGAGGATGGTTGTATGCGAGACCTCCGCCGACTGAGGCACGGCCCGGAGGCAGCACCTCCGGCGACTGGAAGTTGGTCAAGCTCGCGCACCCGGCGCAGAGCAGGACTCCGGCGAGCAGTGCTCTCATCAGTGCCTCCTACCTGGCAATCACGACCTTGGCGACGCCTGACGCCTGCCGCACAAAGTACACTCCCGGCGCGAGATGGCTCACGTCGTTCGCGCCAGCGTGCAGTTCGGCGACCTTCCGGCCCGCCGCGTCCAGCAAGCTTGCGGCTTGAAGTAGGTGGCCCGTGGCCTCCGAGAGAACCAGCATCCCGCGCGCAACCGTTACCGCGTTATCCGTTACCATTTTGGCGATCGGTGTTTGCTCGACCGCGACGACGGTGAACTCGTCCGCGCCGATGTCCGGGTGCGCGGGGTCGCGCGGGTCGCCATCAATGTCGAAGTCGATGCCTGAAATCGGCGTCGCCGCACCGATGCAGGGCGACCCCTGCCGCAGGTGCAGGTCGGTCGCGCTGGCCAGCATAGGGTCGACGTTGATGCCGTTTGCCTCGAACCCGAACCCGCGCCACTCGTCCTAAGTGTACAGATAGGGGTAGAAGGGGTCTGGACTGGCACAGGCGTGTCCCAGCGACTCCACGAAATAGCAGTTGTAGTCCGGCACGACACTGTCTCCTATTGGCCTGATGCCGACGCAGGCGTTGGTCGATTCGGCCGGTCGCGCCAGCACGAAGACGTTGTTCCGTACGTCGCAAGGCCTCTCACACCAAGCCTCGAAGCAGTAGCTCATGGGCACCATCCGGGGCGATATCCGCAGGGTGTTGAAAACGAACCGCGTGTTCCGCTCGTAGTCGAGATGGACCAATGCTCCGACTCCGCAGGATTCGCAGTTCACAACATTGTTGAACAGGACGTTGTCCGCGCCGTCCCTCAATTGCAGAGCTGGGGCATCGGCCGACGGGAGCAGGTCGAATGTGTTCCCGTCCACGGTATCAGACGTACAGCCAACCATATCCACTGCCCAGTTCTCGATGCTCGCGAACCGGC
This sequence comes from uncultured bacterium, assembly GCA_964626085.1. Classification (GTDB taxonomy): domain Bacteria; phylum Hydrothermota; class Tepidihabitantia; order Tepidihabitantales; family Tepidihabitantaceae; genus UBA2258. Next base: position 1,178 of record CAZVCQ010000234.1, on the reverse strand, counting down.
AGCCGCTGATACGCCAGCCTGAAGCGGGCCCCATCGTGAACCAGACGTGCTCAAACCGCAGATTCTCGATCTTCACGTTGTGGTACCATCCCCCATAGAACTGACCGTCAAGAAGGAGCGGATCCGCGCCCGGGCCGGGCCGGAACGTAGTAGTCCACGTTTCGCTCCCTGCCACCTTCTCCCCGCCGAACCTCCCTTCCAACGTGTCGCCGTATATCTCAAACACGCAGTTGCCGGACATGCCCGAGTCTGTGAGCGCGACACCGGCCGCATAGAGGGAGAGATAATCCCCGCCTCCTTCGGGCTTGATGGTGTAGGTCCCGCTCAGCCCGCCGATAGCGACCGATGCCAGCAGGCTCATCACGATCGTCGCAGTCATGCTTCTCACTGCTCCTCCTTACTCTGCTATGATCACCTTACGGACGGCTTGGGCCTGGGCTTGAGCCTGTATCCTGCGCACGAAGTACACGCCCGGTGCGAGATACCTCACATCGTTCGCGCCAGCGTGCAGATCGGTGACCTTCCGACCTGAGATGTCGAGCAGCTCGCCGGTCGCCATTCGCCCTTCGCCGCTCGCCGGCTCGAGCGGCAGCACGCCGCGGACGATAGTCGGCAGCTTCGCCGCCCGGAGCCTGGGACTCGCTGCTCCCTCAAGTCCGGGCGCGGTTCCGATTCTATACACCGGGTACACCTCGATGTTGCCTGCGAAGGGCGAGCCGAGCCCGAGATTGTTGGTGGTCGCAGCCTAGTCTTCGAGCGGCAAGCAGCAGACGAAGTTCTCTCCCGCAATCAGCGAGTCAGTACCCCAGTTGTATTCCCATATGATGGAGTCGGTCCCGGCACCAGAGGTCACGGTTGCCCAGTCCCAAGGCATCTGTGCAGTCCCGATGCGATTCAGCACGCCCATCATCGTCGTTCGGCCGGGCGCCCAGCGATTCACGCCTTTGCCGGTCAGCGTTGGGCGGCCAAACGAAGTCGTGTCGCCCGGCAGCCGGTCAAATGCCGCGCGCACCTTTGTGTCGTTGTTTGGCGCATCCGAGATCACGGTTACGTCTCCGCCCGCCCCGTTCACGACGTAGACCTTGTTCGTGACCGAGTTCACCGCCACGGCGATGGGACCAGCGCTTGCCGGCACCAGGGTCGTGCTGTTGGTCGCCCCGTCAATGACAGTCACGTCG
>CAZVCQ010000233.1:0-5380 GCA_964626085.1 uncultured bacterium | reverse complement strand
CCGATGCCGCCGACCAGAAGCGATACCGAGGCGATGCTCGCCAGCAGCAGCGTCAGCACTCGCGACGACGACGCGACGGCCGAGGCGATGTCGGTCATGTCGCGGACATTGAAGTCGTCGTCCTCGCTCGACCGGATGTTGTGCCGGGCGCGCAGGAGCTCGGTGATCTGCTCCTGCGCCGCGTCGCTTCGCTTCTGGCTGATCGCCGAGACCATTATCCGGCTGATGTTGGTGCGGCCGGTCAGCCGACGCATAGCCGTGACCACCGGTATCAGGATGATGTCGTCCTGGTCGCTACCCTTGACAGTGAGCACGCCCGTGACCGTGAACGGCACGTTGCCGATGCGCAGGATCGCGCCGACCGGGTCTTCGTCCGGGAACAGATTGTCGACCACGGTCTGGCCGAGCACACAGACCTTGGTGCCGGCGTCGACGTCGTCCTCGGTGAACATATCGCCCTGGGCTATTTCCCAGCTCCTCACTTCGAGGTACTCGGGCGTGGTACCGGTCACGCTGCTGAACCAGTTCTGGTTGCCGTACACGATTTGGGAACCGCGGCTGACAATCGGCGCGACTGCGGCCACGTCCGGGCAGGCGGGCGCAATCGCCCGGGCGTCGTCGAGCGTCAGGGACTGGGACGAACCGGCGCCGCCCCGGACCCCGCCGGAGGCAGACGAGCCGGAGAAAACCTGAAGCACGTTCGACCCGAGCGAGGCGATGCGCTGCGTCACCTGCGCCGTCGCCCCCTGCCCGACCGAGACCATCGCGACCACCGCGCCCACGCCGATGATGATGCCAAGCATGGTCAGCAGCGAACGGAGCTTGTGTACCCGCAGGGCGCGCAGCGCTATCCGCACGGTCATGCCGAAGTCAATCATGCTGCCTCAGGGACATGACCGCACTGTCCGACAGGGGCCGCCGTGGCCAATCCGTCCGTGGATTCGGATCGTGTCCCGTTCCGGGTGAGATCGTCATCCACCGAATGCGGCGACGGGTCGAGCTCATCTTTGACTATTCTGCCATCCCGGAACAGCACCGTGCGCATCGTGTATTGGGCGATATCCGGCTCGTGCGTGACGAGCACCACAGTTATCCCCTCGCGGTTGAGCCGCTGGAATATCGCCAATATCTCGATGCTGGTCCGGGTATCGAGGTTGCCGGTCGGCTCGTCGGCCAGGATGAGCGACGGCCGATTCACCAGCGACCGGGCAATCGCCACCCGTTGCTGCTCCCCGCCTGACAACTGGGTTATCTGGTTGTTGATCTTCGCGGCCAGCCCGACCTTCGCCAGTGCGTCCTGCGCCCGCTCTCTCCTCTCCCGCGTGTCGGTGCCGGCATACACGAGCGGGAGTTCCACATTCTCCAGCACCGGGGTCCGCGCCAGGAGGCTGAAGTTCTGGAAGACGAATCCTATCTTCCGGTTGCGGATAACGGCCCGTTCGTTCCGGTCGAGGTTAGTGATGTCGGTCCCGTCGAGGGAAATCGATCCCGTGTCCGGGCGGTCGAGGCAGCCGAGCAGGTTCATGAATGTGGACTTACCCGAGCCCGACGGCCCCATTATCGCGACGAACTGGCCGGATGGGATGGCGATGGAAACGTCACACAAAGCGCGAACATCGGTCTCGCCGACCTTGTACGTCTTGCTGACCGAATTGACGACGATTACGTCAGTGGCCAAGTGCTGCTTCTCTCTAGTGGCCCCGCGGCCCGCCGAAGCCGCCCATCACCGGTATCCGGTTCTGCTGAGAGTTCGTCGTTGCTGAGGTCTTCCCCTGCCCGAGACCGGTAATGACCAGCTCGCCTTCGCCAAGGCCGCGCAGGACTTCCGTGTTGCTGCCGTCGGCCATCCCGGTTTCGACTTCCCGCGGAACCGGCTTGCCGTTCTGGAGGACGTAGACGGTCTGCCTGATCACCGCCGCCCGGCTCGCCGCGGTGTCTGCAGACGCCGGGACGCGACTGGTATCGCGGGCAGCGTCCACCGGTGGCGAAGTACGTTGCCCACGCTGGCCCCGAGCTCCCGGCGGCCGGACTCCGGACCGCGTCCCGCTGCCCTGCTGCCCGGCCGCTGCGGCGGGACTGCGCGCGCCTGAGCCGCTGGTCCGAGCCGTACGCGCCAGGCCGAGCGACGTGGCGAGCTTCGCGCTGAGCGCCGTGTTGGACACGAGCAGAACGTCGTTGACCCCGCGCACCAGCACCTTCACGTTCGCGGTCATCCCCGGCTTAAGAAGCGTCCCCGGGTTCGCCACCCGCACGATGCCGATGTAGGTGGTCACATTCGAAACAACCACCGGCTCGTTTCGGACCTGCACGAGCCTGCCCTCAAACGTGCTCTCCGGGTACGCGTCCACGTTGAACGTCGCCGTCAACCCGGTGTCGAGCTTGCCCACGTCGGCCTCGTCAATCGAGACCTCGACCTGCATCTGCGACAGGTCGGCAATCGTGAACAAGTCCGGGGACTGCAGACTGGCAGCCACGGTCTGGCCGCTCTCGACCTTCCGCGATATGACCACGCCGGACATCGGCGCGGTGATGGTCGTGTAGGCGAGGTTGGTCTGGGCCTGTTCGTAGCTTGCCTGGACCTGGTCCCGCTTGGCCTTGGCCAGCTCGAGGTCGGTCTTGGCCTGCAGGTAGTCGCTGTACGACAGCAGCTGCGCGGCGTAGAGCGTCTCGGCGCGCGCGCTGGTCAGCTCAGACTGGGTGAGCGACGCCTGGGCCGAGGCGCGGTTGGCCTTCGCCTGCTGCAGCGCCGATTGATAGTTGCGCGGGTCGATCTTGGCCAGCAACTGGCCGGCGGTGACGTGATCATTGAAGTCGACGTATACCTTCTCGAGGGTACCGGACACCTGGCTGCCGACGGTAACCTGGTTCACGGGATTCACCGTCCCGGTGGCTGAGACCGAGACGCTGATGTCGCCTCGGGAGACCACCGAGGTCTTGTACCTGGCCTTCTTCGGCCTCGTTAGCAGGAAAACGCCGGCCGCAATCACAACCAACACGGCCAGCAATATGACTAGGGTTCTCCGGCGGGTACTCTTTTGGCTCATCTTTTCACATCCTTGGTACTTAGACGCCTATTAGACACCCCAAGCGCTTGAATCCCTTGCGGGACATGACCCAATTCCGCCGGGGAATTGGGATCGTGCCCCAGGTGCCCGGCGGGCATCAGTTGGTCAGGAAGTACAAGACGATGTTGATACCCACCCGGAACGCCTGCTCGCGCACCTCGGGGGGATCTTTGTGGGCCGCGGTCCAGCCATCCGAGATGTTGGTGTTGAACGTGTAGAACACGACCATGCGACCGCCAACGAAGATACCGTACCCGTGCGGCGGCCCTTCCGCGTGTTCGTGGATCTTGGGCAGGCCGTTCGGGAAATCGAAGACCTGGTGGTAGATCGGGTGGTCGTAGCCGACCTCGACCAACTGGCTGTTAGGAAACACGCGCACCATCTCGCGCCGGAACGCCGCATCCATACCATAGTCGTCGTCAGCGTAGAGAAAGCCCCCAGTCTCGAGGAACTGGCGCAACCTCTTCACCTCGTCGTCCGAGAGGCTGATGTTCCCATGCCCGGTCATGAAGAGGAATGGGTACTGGTAGAGCTTCTCGTCGAGCAGGCTGACCTGGGCCTCGTCGGTAGACACTCGGATGTTGGTGCGGGAATTGATCTCCTTGGCCAGACTCGGAACCGCATCCGGGTCATTATACCAGTCTCCCCCGCCGCCGTACTTCAGCCTGGCTATCTGCAACTGCGCGAGACCAGTCCCACACAGAATGAACAGAAGCAGGAGGGCCTTGCCCGCGCCAGAAGGACAAAGGACTAAATCTAAAGGACAAAGCAAGTAACAAGGACGAAGGCCGGGCTTCCGCCACTTTGTCCTTTCCTCGTTGCTTTGTCCTTTGTCCTTACTACTTCGTCCTTTGATCCGTGTCACGGCAAGAACCCTCGTGAACCTCACTCCTGAAGCTTGCGCTTCTCGCGCAGGTTCTTGACCGCCTGCAGGCACGAGTATGGGACGGTGATGGAACCGAGGTAGACCTTGCCCAGCTTGCGGCCGCCATGACAGTCCGAACCGCCCGTCATCAAGAGGCCGTTCTTGGTCGCGACTTCACGGTAGTGGTCGACGTTCCGGGAGGCGTGGTCTGGATGCCAGACTTCGATGCCGTCGGCTCCGGCCGAAATCGCCGAGTAGAGCGCACCGTCGTTGTGATAGGTCCCCGGGTGCGCCACCACCGCTACTCCGCCGTGACGGTGGATGAAGTCCATCGTCTCTTTGGGAGAGAGCTGCATCTTCGGGAAGTAGGCCGGGCCGTCATACCCGATATAGCGTTGGAATGCCTCTTCGATCGTACGGACCGCGCCCGCCGCAACCAGCGCCTGCGCCACATGCGGCCGGCCGGTCGCCGCGCCCTGCGCCACCGCCCGTACGCGGTCGAATGAGATGTCGACTCCCATCTCCTGCATCTTCGCCACCATCTTCTCAGCCCGCTCGGCCCGCTTCTTCCGCACCATCTCGAAGAACTCTTGCACCGCCGGCTGCTGGTGGTCGACGTAGTAGCCCAAGACGTGGACGTCGACGCCGTTGGTACTGCAGCTCATCTCAACGCCGGGCACGACCTCGATCTGCAACTGCCGTCCCGCGGCAACTGCCCGGTCGATGCCGCCGACCGCGTCATGGTCGGTAATCGCGACCGCGGTCAGCTTGAGGCGCGCCGCCTCAGCGACAAGCTCCTCCGGCGTGAACAGGCCGTCGGAGAAGACCGTGTGGGCGTGGAGGTCGACGAGACCAGAACCGACGGCGTTGGCCTGGCGGCTATGTTCCATCAAGGCCGAATCAACTCAGGTGGCAAGCCGACACTGGCCAATTCCTAAGTCCCAATTCCCAATGACCAGTCAAACCCCAATGCCCAATGACTGAGTATCGAACTAGTTCGCATTGGTGCTTCGTCATTTCCTAGTTGATTAGGAATTAGGACTTGGTCATTGGTCATTCCGTCAGTCGCCCATCCGCTTGGCGACTGTGGCCGTGTAGGCCTTAACCATCGCGTCCATCTCCGACGCCATCTCGTCCATCGTCTCGCGCTTCTCCGCGACCCATTCCTCGTCCTTGATTCCGGCGAGGTTTGTGAGAACGTTGAGCCGCGCACCGCGGAAGCACGAGTCGAGGTTCATAGTGCCGACGCCGGCATCGGTGACCGAGTTCTTGTTGCCGTACTCGACGATCGGCCGGCACAGCTCCAGCACGTCCAGCGCTAGCTTCATTGTCCGGAGAGGTGTTTCCGCCGCGACCTTCAGCGCCTCGCTGATCGCCTGGTTCCGCTCCTGCTTCTCCGCCTCGGTCATCTTCGGCCGCTTGTATGCCGCCATCACCTTCTTGAACGACT
>CAZVCQ010000232.1:0-5388 GCA_964626085.1 uncultured bacterium | reverse complement strand
TTCGCCGGTTCGGCAGCGGTCTTGGCGGCCGCATCATGGTAGTCCAGACCTCGCTGCAACTGCTTCATTCGCTCCGGCTCGACTCTGCGGTCCGCGTACCACCACGCATACGGACAGAAGAAGTACTCGTGTACTTCAGAAGCTGTGATTACGGTCTGCTCTGGTTCTTGTGCCGTCACGCGTCTTCCCCGTAATCCTCGGCCGTCATCATCCGCTCGACCAACTCGACCATCCGGTCATGCCGCGCCGGGAAGCACAGTACGTTTCCCATGGGTGCTAGCCTTGCGACTGCGTAGACCTCATGATGTCCTCGTACCTTTCCCGGATGCGTCTTACCGGTTCTGGCTCGACCCTGCGGCACTGTTCATCGAAGAGCGAGTTCACGAGATCTATCGTTATCACGTACATCTCAAATGCAATGGCGGGAACCAAGAGTTGACACTCTCGTGGATGAGCCGCGTCGTTCCGGAGGCTACGCAGTGCCTCAAGTTGCCTGTCGGTCATACGAGGTGGTATCAGGCTGCGTTTCCTCGCCGTCGAAAGGAGTTCCCGAAGGTAGGGCGCTCGCTTGCCCCGCTCTGTGGGTCCGACCGCGCAGTTGAGGGCGAGTTCGGAAAGGGTGATACACTCGTCGCACGCAATGGTGTAGAACTCATATTCCAGGAAGCCGTACATCAGCAGCTTACGAATCCGCGCGGCCTTGGCGCTGACGGACTCAGGCACCTGCGCTGACAGCGGCATCAGAGTCAGGAACTGTCTGATGCCGGTAGGCGTCATCCCGAAAACCCGTGATGCCGGGTCCGGAGTGACCATCTCTGCAACCAACGCCACGTCCTCCGCCGTCAGTCCTTCGTAGCGTACGGTGGTCAATCGGTTCTCAGTGTCGGCCATGCTTCAGACCGATGCAACCCGTCTCGGACAACAGCCTGCGCAACTCCAGCATCCGCTCGACCAACTCGATCATCTTGTCACGCCGCGCCTTGACATCGCTCAGAAATATGGGAAGTGTCGCGGCCCCGCCCCTGAACTCCCGTCCCTTGTCCGCCCACATTTCATGCAGAGCAAATCAACTGGTGGCTATCCCGGGTTTCTCCGAGATGGTCGGGGTGCCCGATTGGAGCGGGCTATCATTCAGAGAAACTACTGCGCAGATCTTGAAAGACTTCCTGCCGACATCTCCTATGCCAATCCAGCGACGGCACTTGAGTAACGTCTTCTTCACGGCGCAGCGGCTTCCAAGCTTCTTGTCCAGGACATCCGCGGATGGCCCGACCATGTATGTTATGCCCCATCCACCATCGTCACTGGCCGACATAACGACATTGTGATAGGCACCATCTCTTGCGTGCCTCTTCGCCGCCGCCTTGATTTTGTCAATCAGTTGCGTGCGGAGGTCCTCATCCAAATCCAGCAGGAACATTGCAGCCGATACGCGTCCCTTTGCACCAGTCTTCATGATCGCCTCAATCAAATTCCTGAATCCGTCGGGCATCTGCTGTGAGGGCTTCGGAGCGGGCTTGGTCCGTGCGCCTTGGCTGTAGAGGTAATAGTCATCCATTTCGGTCGTGTAAGACGTGAGCTGCATCAGTCCGGCAGGAGCGATGTCGGTCCTTCCATCGAAATACAGCCCTTCCTTCAGGTAGAACCCGAATAGGTCGAGTTCCTCGGGAGCTGACAGAAATCCTTGTTCTGCAACGCGAAGACGGCGCTTGATGTAATGCGGGAACATGGGAGGGAGGTCTACGCAGTCGGCAATGACCATCAGGTCGTACAAATTCACTACCCAAGGTAGCCCTTCGTCGGCGGAGAGCGAGGATTTTCCCCCAGAGTGGAGCGCCGCCGACACGTGCGCGAGCGGCTCGAGTGTCAGCGTAACAAGGAAGATGTCTTCAATGTCATGCCTCTCTATCGACAGTGTAGTCCCGTCGGTAGCCCTGGTGAATACAGGTCGGGAGGTCGCAGCTAAGTAGCGTTCGGCCCGTCGGCCCTGGGCGTGCGCCTCGCCAAGGATTTCCGACAACTCCCGCTTAAGTCTGAGCCGACCGCCACGTTTTGCGCTGTCAGACAGCCCTGCGGCTTTGGCCTCAACCAAGAATAGAGCCGAATCAAAGACGAGAATCGCATCGAGCTCGCACTGCTTTGGGCCACTGGAATCGGTTACTCCATACATCAGATGGTGATCTGCAACGCAGCCCGGCATCATCTTGGTCATCAGCTCGACTCCTCGCTTTAAGAGAAAGTCGTGTCTGTGTCTCACGTACTTGTTCCATCGCCTGCCTGACTGGAGTGCGGACTCCAATACAGGCTGCACTGCCCAGTCTATCAGTATGTGCGAGGGAGCCAGGTATCTGCCGGTGTGCTTCACAAAGGGCCTGTCTCTTAGGGAATGAGTAGGGCGCGGTCTTTCGAAGTCGGCGGGGACAGAGCCGAAATCGAGGGACAGCGCATCCAGAAAGGCCTGAGCCCTCGTCGTCGCAGTTCCCGCGTACTCTGCCAACGCATCAGATGTGAAGGAGCAGGTTTCCCCGAATCCCAGGAAAGCCGACGCAACCATCCCGCTCTTGATGTACCTCTTGAGGTCACGGTCTCGCATTACCGCGAGGAGTCTGAGCTGATGTGCGTCAAGCCCGCAGTCGTCGGGCACGGTCAGAGTTCTGCGGAATGCCCTGACATCGCTAAGGAGCCTTTGTTGTTCGAGCTTTGCCTCCATTACACGTCCCTTCAGTTTCGTGACGGCCATCTCCGTCGACGCACTCGCAAATGCCAGCGCATCTTTGCATCCGAACCCCAAGATGTTCACAAGTTCCTCTTCGAAAGGCGAGAAGAGCGACTTCAGAATGGCGTAGAGGTGGTGTGTGTAGGCTGGATTACGGACGTTAAGTCCCTGAAGACGAGTCACTAGGTCGAGCTGAATGAGCTTGGACGGAGGGTTTCGGTCGCCCGAACCTAGACAATCCATCGCCTCCATCAGCGCTGCATCCATGAAGATCCGCCTGAGCAGCCCCTGCACTCTCGCGGTGTCATCCAGATCGATGATCTCCCGCTCGCCCTCGCGAAAAGGGTGTTTCAGACAGAGAAGTGCTACGAACTCCGGGTAGGCCGGTTGCCCTTCTTGGGCATATTCCTTGAACGTGTTGGGATCGGCGATGTGCAGGTTCACCGTTCGGAAATGTGCAATCACGTCAAAGCTGTTGAACTTGGCGAGTTCAGTTTCCAGCGCCCTCACGTTCAGCCGGAGTCGATCCGGTAACGCTTGTCTCAGCTTTTCGGACCACTCTCGAAAGAGCCTTTGACCTTCAGGAGAAGGTTCTTTCTCGAAGAGTACTGACCGCCCAAATCGCGTGACTTTGAAACCTGGCCCAAGGATCGCGTCTGATTCATCGGAACTTTGGGCGTTCATCAGTGGTTACACTCGTCTTGCATCACCCTATCAGGCAGACGGTCCAAACCCCTCGACAACGCTGATCTCAGCTTCCGTCAGGCCGTACAACTCATACACCAGCGCGTCGATTTGCTGGTCGGTGATGGCGAGCTTTTGGTCGAGGAGTTGACGGGCGCTGGGGCTTTGTTTCTTCGGGGCGCGGGCCTGCTGCTTCTTCAATTCCATCATCCGCGTCACCAGTTCGACCATCTTGTCATGCCGCGCCTTGTCGGCCCTGTTCGCAACGTCAATGGCCCGAACCGGTAGCTCGCCGAAGTACTGCTTTGTGCAGGTAATCCAGCCACCCCGGAATAGGTTGCTCGTCTGCCTCAGCGCCCAGAATAGCAGTCGAGAGTTGAGCAAGCCCAACACGTACTCAGGCTTCACGGCGCTCCCCGGCAGCAGCGAAATAGAGAAACCCCCGCTCGCCATCGGGCACAGCGTTCCTCTGGCGCTGGGCGGTACGAGGGCGCACCGTCCACCGTCCGCAAGGAGAGGAACCAGAATTGCGGCGCGGTCGTGAAGCTCGAGGTTTCTGGGAGCGCTGAAGCCATACCACTCCTGGAACTGCTTGCGCTTCTTCAACTGCGGAAGATGGCGGTGTAGGTGGGCATAGGTCTTGGGGAAGTCAGCCTTCAGCTCCCTCTCAGACAAGAGTCTGTATCCTCCTCCATCCTTGACGTAGGGAAAGACCACACGCCACTGACCAGAGGGGGCGAAGCTATAGCGGCCGAAGTCCGTCGCGAAGACTGGCTGCCTGAGGATACGCTCCTCGACATCGGCGGTCCCACGTTCCAACATGAACACATCGTCGCAGCCCGTGCTGTTTCCCCGACTCATGTCGGCGGGGAAGTCCAGCAGCCGAGCTGCAGTCCCTCTGAGCTTCGCCAACAGGTCTACCGAGCTCCTGTCAGCGAATAGCCAGGGGTCTTTCGACAACTGCTCCGAAGCCAGAGTGCTGAATGCCAAGTCAGCCAACGCCTCTCGGCACGCTGTCGCGCGAGCGTACTGAAGTGCCTTGTTGCGCGTCTTCGTCAGGAACAGGAGGCACGTATACGTCGTGGCATCGAAGACTTGGTGGGCATGGAAGTCCACGACCTCGCGAACTGCGGACTCGTCGGCGAGCAGTCCTCGCAACCCGACTCCGTAGTCTGTCCGGAAGAACTTGTTGGGGACAATTAGTCCGAGTATGCCCTGAGGTCTTAGCAGCAGATAGCCACGCTCAACAAAGCTGACGTAGATATCGCAGTTCCCGGTGGCAGAGCGGAAGCGTCCTGTCAGGTACTCAACCTGCTCTCTTGGGAAGCCCTGAATCCTAATGTACGGCGGGTTGCCGATGTCGGCGTCGAAGCCGCCCCGGGCCATGACTTCGGGAAAGGCCTTGTCCCAGTCGAAGGCGTTGACGCGGCGGATGTCGGCGTCGAACAGGCCACCCTGCTGGCCGCGATAGAAGCCGGAGTCAATGAGCGAGTTGCCGCATTTGATGTTGGAGTCGAGGTTGGGCAGGGCGCGCTCACGGAAGAGGCGCAGGGTCTGGTTGATGGTCTCTTTGTTCTCGTGTTCAAGGACTTTGAGCAGGAGGCTGAGCTTGGTGACTTCCACGGCCTGCGGGTCAATGTCTACGCCGTAGATGTTGTTCAGGAGTATCCGCTTCTTTTCGGCGGTGGTGAGCAGGTATTCGCCGGGGCGGATGGCGAAGACTTCGTTGGGACGCTTGGCCGGGTCGTGTCTGACGTACCAGTCGAGGTGATAGTCAAGCAGGCAGGTGTAGCCGCCGATGAGGAACGAGCCGGAGCCGCAGGATTTGTCGAGGAAGGCGAGTTTGGCAATCTCGGCCGGGGTCTTGCCCGCAATCAGTTTGCCGATGGTGTTCTTGACGATGTAGTTGACGATATACTGGGGCGTGTAGTGGACGCCGCCGGCTTTCCTGACTTCGGGCTTCTCTTCGACCTTGGCCTGATGGCCGG
>CAZVCQ010000231.1:0-5392 GCA_964626085.1 uncultured bacterium | reverse complement strand
AGAGTGGCCTCTTCTTTCCACCGTAAATCAAGTCCCAATGTCGGGACTAGGGTCGTGTCGATTGACTGACCCGGCCGCCGCAATAGAATACGATGTGCGCGTGCTGCGAGTTTCAACTCGGGACCTGCTCTTCGCAATGGAGAACCGCGTTCCGGGCACGACTCACTACCTGAACACTGAAACCGGCGAGGTAGTCCCGGCGTTCGGATACAATCGCGACCAGATCCTGGCGGAAATCCGGCAGTTTCCCAAACGCTATGTCCGCCTGGCTCCGCAGGCCGGCCGTTCCGGCTACAATGCGATGGTCGAGTTCGCCCGCACGGTCAGCCGACCGGAACTCCGCGCCGTACTGGAGGCCGCGCTCGACGGACCCGGCGTGTACCGGAAGTTCCGCGCCGCGCTCAGGGGTGAACCACGCGAGTCCAAACGCTGGCAGCAGTTCCGCGGCGAGAAGGTTGCCGGCCGGCTGCGCAAGCGGCTCGAAGCCGAAGACCTGGCCATCGAACTCATCCCCGACAACGACTAGCCGCCGCTCCGACCGGCCCGGTCCGGGGTCCTACCACCAAGACACAAAGACACCAAGTCGGGTCCGGACGGAAACGCTCTGCGTATGCTTGGGGTTCTTGGTGGTTCCACTTCGGGTTCCGGGCTCCCCTCTCTGCCGCGCGACAAAGCACCGCGGCCACAGAGTGGCCGCGGTGGATATCTTCCGAACCGACGGCTAGTCGGTGAGCACCAACCGGATGGTCCGGTTTTCGCTGCCCGCGTTCAGACGGCAGAAGTAGGTGCCGGCGGATACGGCGTGGCCGCCGTTGCCTTTCCGGTCCCAGGTCGCTGAGTAGCGCCCGGCCGGTTTTTGTCCTTCGTGCAGCGTCTTCATCAGTCGGCCGCTGCCGTCGTAGATGTCGATCCGAGCCTGAGCTGAGGCGGCGAGTTCGTAGCCAAGCCGCACCGCACCCGCGGTCGGATTCGACCCCGCCAGCCGCAACGCCGTGTGGTAGGGTACGGACGGCCCCTGCGCTACTCCCACGTGCGTGCTGTGCTGGTCCAGAATCCAGTCATTCGGGTCGAACTCGACGCTGATCGGCTGTCCCCCGACCGGAAAGACGTTCTGCTGTGGACTGGAGGCCACGTCATAGCGGAGGGTCGCGTCGCCACCCGACCAGTTCACTCTGACCTCGACCGGCATGTGGAACACCGGCGGCGCACCGCTGTGGTTGTTCTGTGAGAGTTCGAGGACGACTTCCCAGCCGCTGGGGCCCTGCCGTCCCTGCCAGCCAAGGCTGTAGACCGGGTACCAGTCGTCGTAGACCCACTCGTCAAAGAACCAGTCGAGTTCCAGTCCGCTCATTTGCTCGTGGATCCGCTTGTAGTCCTCGGTGTTGGCGTTGCCGTACTTGAAGCTGTCGCCGTACGCCCGCATCGCGCGGTAGAAGATGCCGGGCTGTGCCCAGTTCGTGTCCGCTTCGACGAACCTGAGCATATGCTGCACCCACGCGCCCTTGCAGTAGGAGTGGCCATAGTCGAACAGGTGTTCCGGGTAGGGAGGGTCGTAGATCGGATGGGGGTCTGTCGCCTCCTCGTCAAAGTAATACTGGGCGCGCGATGCAATCCTGTTGAGGAAGGCACTTCGACCGTTCTGGTGGAAGTCGTACATCTCATCGGAGTAGGTCGCGAAGCCCTCGTTCAGCCAGATGTTTCGCCAATCCTGACAGGTGACCATGTCGCCCCACCACATGTGTGCCAGCTCGTGGGCGATACCGTTGTCCGACCCGTTGCGGACCCAGCTCCGGTGCACCATCGTCATCGTCTGGTTCTCCATCCCGCCCCAATCGAATGGGTAGGCCTCAACGTGGCCGTACTTCTCGAACGGATACCGGCCGTAGAGCGCCGAGTCCGAGAAGTAGTCTATCATGTCCACGACGTTCGCGAACGAACTGACCGCGTTGGCCGAATCCTCGGGCCAGATGAAGTTGTCAACGTAGGACGATTCACCGGGACTCGTCTCAAACCACTGTTTGAAATTGGCCCAGCGCGAGGCCGAGAAGACCATCAGGTAGGTAGGGATCGGGGAGTGGTGACTCCACCAGCACGTCTTCTTGCCACCGTTTGTCGTGGTGCTGTCGAGCAGCCCATTCGAGCAGGCGTTCATCGAATCCGGCGTCGTCACATTGATTGCGCATCCTCGCTCGGCCTTGTCCCACGGTTCGTCAAAGCACGGCATCCAGTAGCGTGCGTCCGCAGGTTCGGTTGTAGAGTAACAGATGTCGTGCGGGTTCAGCGTATCGTGGTAGAAGAACCCACGGTTCGGCGTGCTGGAGTCCCGGTGGTAGTAGATATCAACGGTCAGTGACTCGCCATTGGCGAATGACCGGTCGAGGTCGATGTGCAACAGTCCGCTCGGGGTCGTGAACGTACAGGCATTGCCCGCCCGGCGAATCGAATCGCAGACCAGGTTCACCATGTGCAAGTTGAATGTGTCGAAGTCGGAGTGGCGCGGCGTCAGGTCGATGCGCACACGCGCGGTCATCGCGCCGGAAGTCATCGGCAGGTCCAAGTCCACACGGTAGAAGCGGACGTCGAAGTCGTGCGCCGAATCGCCCGGAACGAGCGGCGGGCACGGCGCAGTCACGTATTTGCCCTCGTGGAACGGTTGGGCGCTCGCTATGGCTGCAATCACGAGAAGAGAGACCAGGAACAGTTTCTTCATTTTATCTCCTTGGAGTTCAGGAAAAGAGTCTAGTCTGGCCGGCGGGCGGTGTCAAACCGGCTGCGCGCCAGCCTTATGCCCAGACGAAAGCGAGGCCGGCGACCGCGAGGACGATGACGATGGAGATGACGACCGTGGTCTTGATTACCTCGGTTTCCATGCCGATGCGGTCGATCGCGGCCGAGGCGTTCTGGAGCTTGGCCGGCGAGATGACTGAGGCCAGTCCGCCGCCGACTGCCGAGGCCGCGGCAATGATGAGCCCGGACGAACCGATTCTGGCTGCGGTGTCAAGGTGCAGTCGGGTGAGCATAGCAATGGCCGAGGTCTCTGACCCGGAGATGAACCCGGCCAGAAGCCCGAGGTACGGGGCGACCAACGTATACATCCGGCCGAGGTAGTGGGCAGAGGCGTTGGCCACCAGCGCCACCATGTTGAAGTCGGGATTCACCAGCCACTTGCCGTCGGCGCCGACAAGCCCGGTCTTGCCGGAATGGTTGATGACATAGGCGATGGCGAAGAAGATCGCGGCGGAGAGAACCGGCCGCGGAGCGCGCTTCCACGACACGACCAGAGTCTCCTTCACCTGCGCCGCGGTGGCGCGCAGGAATGGCAGGCTCAGGAGTGATGACACGAGGATCCACCAATACGCCTGCCAGAAGATGCGCAGCTTCTCCGGCTGCTTCGGGATGATGCTCCATGGCATCGCGATCCTGTCGAACAGGAACTTCTTGATGCCCAGCCATGGCTCGTTGGCGATGAGGCTGAGCACAATGAGGATAATCCACGGCGACAACGCCCGGGCAAGGCTCATCCCTCTTTCAACGGCCTGGTCTGAAGGCTCAAGTCCGCTGCGGTCAAAGACCGGCTTGCGCAGGAGCACCAGATACAGCGCCATCACGATGGCCACGCCCGCGCCACTGGCAATGCCGGTGAGCGTGACCAGCCCGACCTTGTTCATGCCTATGGCAATGAATCCGGCCACGAGACCGGTAATGATTGCCGGGACAAGGCCGCGCAGGACCAGCTTCCATTTGCCCACGATGTAGAGCATGCCGAGCGCGATGAGCGTCGTGACGACCGGCATGAACCGGGCGAAGTAGCCGCCGACCGCTTCGGGGGTTGAGCCGGTAAACTGGGCGAAGACCACGACCGGCGTGCCGAGCAGGGCATAGGTGCAGAGAGAATCGTACCCGATTGCCGGCAGCGCGATGGCCGCGAACGCGGAGTAACCGAGCGCGAGCATGATCGGCGGCAGAATCGAGACCGGCACGGCGCCGAGGGCTGTCAGCAGGGTCCCGACCCCAACGTTGATGATGAGAATCTGGACTATCTGGTTGCCCCGCGCAACGGTCTTGAGCGTGACAATGATACGCTGCAGCGCCCCGGTCTTCTGCATCAGGGTCATCTGGAGAATCGAGGTGGCCACGACCAGGGCAATCGGCAGGGAAGCGACAATGCCGGAGAGCGACGCGCGCAGAATCACCGGCCAGCCGGTGCGAAACACCAGCCACGCAAGCAGCGCGGTGAAAACCCAGCCCAGAAGGCCGGTGATGTCCGCCGGCCGGCGGAACACGACGAGAATGAGGAAGATGACGAGAATCGGAGAGACCGCCAGCAGGAACATCATAGGAGAAAAGAACGAAGGACGCACTGTCGGACAGGGGCCGTCGAGGCCAAGGACAAAGGACAAAGTCTCGGACGACCGAATCCGCAATCCGAAGTCCAGGGTCCACGGTCCAGAGTCTGCCGATTCACGTCGGGAATCATAGGCGCGCCAAGCCTGAGGTCAAGAAATGGAAAGGCGGGCGCGAGGCCCACCCGCGAGCATACCGGCCTCTGTCTAGCGCGCCATCACGAACTTCTGGGACAACGAACCAAGCCGGCCCACGTAGATGCCCGGTGCCGACCCCAGGACCGAGACGCGCGCGGTCCTGCTGCTCAGGCTGAACTGGCGGACCATCTTGCCGGCGCAATCATGACGATGTCCATTCGGGCGTCGCGGCGTGATTGGCTACATGGAGGGAGCGACGTTGGTTATTGTCTCGCACCGACTTTCAATCCTGGCCGCGTGTGACATCGTCTACGTTCTTGACCAGGGACGGATCGTCGAATCCGGCCGGCACAGTGACCTGCTGACCCGCCACGGGCTCTATTGGAAACTGTACCAGCGCCAGATCATGCAGGAAGAGCTGGAAAAGGGCTAGGGAAGCAAGGTCGAGTTCCCAGTTCCCAGTCTGCAGTTCGCAGTGGTCGGACCCCGGTCACTCTATCCCTTTGTCCCTTCATCCATCAAGCCGCCCTTGGCGTGCTTCCGCCTCGGCTTGACTGGAACCGAGCCGCGGGTTATGTTCTACGTGACAAGCAGCAGCCTAAGGAGGAACCATGCGAACTGAGAAGATCCTGTTGGCGTTGACGTTGTGCCTGGCCGTGCCGGCCGCGGTACAGGCGGCGAACATCTGCGTCTGGAACTACGACACGCTCGACCGGTTCTACGACCCGGCGGTCGGAGACTCGGTCAACTGCGCCTACCACGTGGACAAGGCGCTGACCGGCCTCGGCCATACGGTCACGGTGTCCGAGAAAACCCTGCCCGGCAGCCTGGATGGCTTCGATGCCATCTTCTGTCTGATGGGCTGGTACCGGTGCTGAGGGGACAACTGCACCGTCGGTTCGACGGAAATG
>CAZVCQ010000230.1:0-5392 GCA_964626085.1 uncultured bacterium | reverse complement strand
CCGAAGGTTCGCACGCGGCCAAGGGCCGGTCAATCGCCAACCTGGTCGAGATGGAAAAGGACGAAGTGACTGCGTCCTACCTGGCGGTGCGGGAGTTCTCGGCCAAGCAGTTCGTCTTCTTCGTCACCCGCCTGGGCAAGATCAAGCGGGTGACGCTCGACCAGTTCGCCAATCCCCGGCGCAAGGGCATTATCGCGATGGGCATCGAGAAGGGCGACTCGCTGGTTGCCACGCTCCTGACTTCGGGAGGCGACGACATCCTGATCGTCACCCGCGACGGCCAGTCCATCCGGTTCCATGAGAAAGACTCGCGTGACATGGGCCGCACCGCGTCGGGCGTGCGTGGCATTCGCCTGGGCAAAGGCGATTCGGTCATCGGTGCCGTCATCGTTCGCGAGAACCAGTCGCTCCTCACCTTGTTCGAGAACGGCTACGGCAAGCGGACCGACTTTGAGGAGTTCCGCGTTCAGAGCCGCGGCGGGTCGGGCATCATCGCCGCCAAGCCGGTCGAGAAATCGGGCCAGCTCGCTGCGGCCAAGGCGTGCAGCGACTCCTCCGAGGTCATACTCACTTCAAAGCAGGGCATCGTCATTCGGGTCAACTGCTCGGAAATCCGCAAATGCGGACGTGCCACGACCGGCGTCAGGGTGATGTCGGTGGACAAAGGCGATGCGGTCGTGGACGTCGCGCTCATCGAAGAGGAGTCTCAGCCTACGGCTGAGAAGCAGTAGCCGCACATCGCCAGTCGTTCTTCGTCCATCGCTCTTCGTTCACCATCGGTAGCCACACGTCTGCTGCTGGTCGCGGGCTGCGTTCTGCTCGCAGTGGGTTCGCTGCAGTGTGTACGTCAGGCAGTCAGTCCAACGGCGCGGCCGGTTCGTATCTTCGTCACCGACGCCCGCCTCGACCGATTTCCGCTCTACGCGGCAGCAGTCAAAGCCCAGCAGAAGGTCAGGCCAACCATCTGGTTCGTAGCGGGCAGCCCGTTTGAAGACAGCCGCCTGGCCGTATTGACCGACGGCGCGGCGCAAGTAACACTACTCAGCCGGGCCGGCGTAGACGCCGTCGTCCTGACGCCGGAATGGCTTGCCTACGGCCTGCCCCGGGTGAATGAGATGATTGCCAGCGCCCGGTTCTACGCTCTCTCGGCCAGCCTGCTCGATGCCGGCCAGACCATTGGTCACCCGTTCATGGTCAAGCGGAGCGGCGCAGCGGTCCTTTCTGCCACCGGCCTTGCCCTTGACTCCTCGAACGTTCTCACGCACCTGGCCGGTGTCAGGTATGCGGCTCCGGGATTCGCCGCTGCGAAGACGCTGACCCTGATGCGCCAGCGGGCGGACTTTGTCGGTGTGATGGTCGAGCCTCGCTCCACCGGCTCGGCCTGGGGTGCCGACTTCACGGTCAACGTCAGCGCATCCGGGAAGTTCGTGATGACTCCCTCGGAAGACGCGAGCCGCGTAAACTGCTACGACCTCAGCGGCGACGCGAGGCGTCTGACCGCCAGGACTGCGGACTTCGACCGAGTGAAGCCTGACTCCATTACCTTGCAACTCCTCGAATCCATCCGAAGCGCGTCCGGCTCCATGGCTGCCCGGAGCATACCGCTCCCGCGTAGCCGCTGGACGCCGGAGCGCCTGAGCAACATACTGGTCCAGGGTGTTCTGACCGCGAAGCTGGCCGACGGTTTCCTGTGTGACTCGCTGTTCGTTTCCGACTTCGAAGAGCCGAAGGACGTCGGCGCCCTCGTTACACTCCTCCGCGATCCGGGACGCCTGGCGATCCTGAAAGTTCAGGGCGACGTCCTGTCCGGCTGGCCCGAGGAACTGGCGCTGAGGCCCGGCTTGTCCCGTGCCAAGTTGTCGTCCGGCCTGACCTACCGGGTCGCAACGACTGTTGATTACCTGCAGCGCCACCCAGGCATGGCAATGTCCGGTTTCGAGCTTTCCTCCCGACCGTTCTGGACAATCTGCCTGGACATCCTAGAATCTGGCGAAGTCAAATGAACAGCTTCGTCAGGCGGTTCAAGACCGGCCGTTTCATCTGGACCGTGCTCGTAATGCTTTACTTCATCGTCTTCTTCACCAACTTCTTCCGGGATGCGATACCGGACCGCATGACCCTGCCGGCGCTGTTCGCCTACGTCTTCGTCCTCTGGCTATCGCTTGAATACTACTTCGGCTCGCCTTTCTTCCAGTCCGGCGTGGTCGAGCACTCGGCGTTCTGGCGCGGCATCTTTGCTTTCTTCGTCTATCCGTTCCTCGCCTATCTGGGCGCGGACTTCATCTGGTGGCACTGGACCCAGATGCCGGTACCGGTCGCGGTGACCGGGCTCCTTGGGCTCGTCGTGTTCGGCATCGGAACCTACCTGCGGCTCGGTACGATGTTCGCCCTGCTTGGAATCGCGCAGGTCAGCCCGCCGGTCCGAGGCAGCAAGGAGGAGACCCTGTCCCTGCCGGGCAAGCGGTTCGTCGCGCTCCGGTTCCAGAAGCTCGCCCGCCACCCGCGCTACTTCGCCACGTTCATTCAACTTGTTGGAGCCGCGTTGGTGTTCCGTTCCTGGGGCGGGCTGGTGCTCGCGGTCGTCATCGGCCTGCCGCTGCTCTTGGTGCAGGCCAGACACGAAGACACACACCTCCGGGACCTGCTCAAGAGCGAGCTCAAGACCTACACCGACACCGTGCCCGCATTCTGGCCCCGTTTCCGTTAGTCCCGCCGTCAGTCAATCCACCGATTCCACTGATGACGCGAAGTGTCACCCCGACGCCGATGGAGGGGTCTCCAAGGACATCCGCAGATTCCGCAGATTGCACAGATTCGGGTCCGCTTTCCGTCGTCCTCCACTCGACCACTGGATCACTGGACCACTTGACCACTAGAACACTCCAGCGCCTGTTCTCACTGTTTGCTGCCAGCTCCTGACAAGCGCTCGCGCGCAGGCGCGGCGCTTGGCTTGACTTAGCGCCCGTTCGGGTTACAGTCAACTGACCGTAGCCGAGAGGAGGTGCATATGATCGAGTACCGGCTGAAGAGAGACACCCATGTTTGGCACTGGGTGCACACCTGCAGCAACTGGCCGACCTTTGATTACGAGGTGAATCGGGGCGAGCCGACCTGGGGCGAGAAGTGCGAGGAGTGCAAACAGAAACAAACGCCTGAGGATATACAGGAGTAGCCGCGCCCGCTGCTGCCGAAGTCCCTACGACTTGCGGCCAGCGGTGCTCAGGGCGGCGTAGACCAACAGGGCGAGCGACACGGCCAGCGAGAGTTGGCCGAGTGTGATTCCGGTGAGGATGAAGAAGCGCTGGACTGGACTGGACCCAGCGGACAGCGGGCCGAACAGCAGCCTTACCCCCGGTATCCAGATCACACGGACGGCAAGTTGCAGGGCGCAGGCCGTAGCAACCAACGCCGCAACCCGGCGCCGCGAACGCCACACGGCCACTGCCCATACCAGCCCGCCGGCCAGCACAAGACCGATCACCCACCTCAAGATCTCATCCACTAGTCTCATTCAACACCTCCGTTTGTTTTGAGGCCGTTGGCCGTCGGCCGCCAGCCGTTGAAGGTCGTCATCTGCTCCGAGCCCACCGTACATATGGCGCAATGTCAGCATCGAGATTCGCATGGCCTCGAGATGGTCGCGCTCAGCCTGGCGTTTCCCGCGCCTGCGCTCGCCGGCTTCAACCCTCTCCCGAACCTGGGCATCGTGCAGCAACTGCCGGAGTGGTACTACGGGGTCAGGAATGGTCCGCTTGAAACGCCTCAGATAGAGGTCCTCAATGCGCTGGGCCAGAGGTACACGCGTCGGCCCAGGCTTCGTGCCTGAGCGTGCGGTCAGTCGCCTCGGGTTGATTCCGATCTCGCGCGCCATCTGAACATGGGCATCCGAGAGACCGCACTGCCGCTTCGCCTTGGCCCACGCCTGCAGCTCGTCGGTAGTCTCTTTCAACTTCACAAACATTCAACGCCCGTGTGCCGGCGGCAATGGCCGAAGGTTTTCACTCGCGGACATAGTAGCCCTGCGGATCGGGATGTCAATAGGGCAGACGTTTCAGACCGGCAGGCGCTACCTTACTTCTATCGTAGTCTCCGAGTAGATGTCTTCGTGGCGGTCGACCCACGCGTGGACCCGGTATGTGCCTTCATGCAACGAGTCTGGCGGACCGGCGAGCGGGATGCGCAATGTGTCGGTGCGCGTACCCAGCGGTTCAAGTTCCAGATACGACACCGCCGGAGGCCCGACGTTGTCGGACCAGCCAAGCCGCAGGATGCCCTCATCATCATAGAAGTCGACCCAGTACTGGCCCCAACTCGGGAACGACGCCCGTATTCTCCGCCGGCTCCTGTTGATGAACGTGAACGTGCCCGAGAATGTATCCTCGGGAGCGTACACAGAGTTGTCAGACCGGATTTCGATCTTCAGATTGGACGGAGACAGGGCTTGACTGTCGATTGTCCCGCAGCCCGTCACAACCAGCACGGCTGTCAGCAGCAAGCGACTGAGGACTGGTCGGCGCATCACGGGTGGCCCTGCTCAATGCCGGCCTCGGGCTTGGTCGGCGCTGCAGCGGTGAGCCCGATCGTCAACACCCTGCCGGTCGCGTAGTACGATACCGGCAGCATGTATGAGACCTCGGCGCGGAACTCGACCGGGCGGAGATTGAGACCGATGAGCGCAAGCGGCCCGGCGCCATAATCACTGGCGCGGCCGCCGACCGCGAAGTTCAGACCTCTTGAGCGATACCCGTTTCCCACTAGGATCGACGCCTGCGTCCAAGGGGCCACATCCACGCCGGTTCCGGTTTCGGCATCGCTGTAGACGTCGAGCAGATAGAGACTCGGACGGAACATGACGCTGATTGTCGGGTCGTTATAACCAAGTCCGACTTCGCCCCCGAACAGGGCCGAGAAGCCTCCGGTGGCCCTGATTACGGACGTCAATCCCAACTCGGCAGCCAGCGGCGCGCGGTTCAGCCCTACGCGCACGCCGGGTGTCAGATAGCTGACGCTGAAGTCCGGGATGGCAAACGGTAGTCCGAGGAAGTCGAAGGAATCGGCGCCGAATGCCGATAGATGCTGGTAGCCGACCCTCCACTCGACGCCGCCTGGTTCCGGAGCCCACGCCGGCAGGCCGTCGTGAAAGGCGATGGGCGGCACGCAGGCGCCGCCTGCCAGCAGCAACATGGTGGCCAGGAGCAGAGCTGGACGGACGAACGGCCGCGTCTCGATCATGTTCTTCTCCCAGTGGTTCGGGCCATGGACAGCCTCAGACTGCAACCTCGGTTCAAGCATGGCTCGATTCTAGGGCTCGCGGATGGACATGTCAAGGCGGCGGGATGTCCCTAGTCCCGACATTGGGACTTGATTTACGGTGGAAAGAAGAGGCCACTCT
>CAZVCQ010000229.1:0-5410 GCA_964626085.1 uncultured bacterium | reverse complement strand
GACTTCCTCGCATCGTATCGCCGGACGTTCTACTACGTGCTCTTCGGCCCGATGGGCGCGGGCACGTACAACCGGCCGTCCTATTCGGACCTGACCGCACAGGCCGCCCTGCCGCTGGGTGGGCCGCATCGGCTCCGGTTGACCGTGGTGAACGGCTCCGACCAGATTACCTCGACCCTGCTGGGGGTGGAGGAGCAGATGCACGAGTCCGGCACGTCCCTGGCCGGGAGCATCGAATCCGACCTGGGTCGGGTGAAGACCGACCTGACCTTTTACTCGAATACCCATGACTTCGACCTGACGCCGGCGGCCTGGTGGGGCACGGCGACGACCCGTCAGACCGAGTACGGTCTGCGCCTGAACGCGAACGGCGCGCTTTCCGACGAGCTGGAGCTCGACTGCGGGGCAGAGATAGGCCGGGCCGGGTTCGCCGGCAATCTCCTGACTCCGCAGATCCTCCAGCGGGCCGACAACGCGTGGGCCGTGTATGCGGCGTTGAGTCTCAGGCCGCTGACGCGGCTCGGCCTCGACTTCGGCGTCAGGTATGAGGACGTGCGCTGGGCCCTGGACAAGGTCGTGCAACCGCGGGCAGTGGCCAGCCTGTTTCTCAGCAACAACGTCACGCTCAAGGCCGGCTATCGCCGGCTGTACCAGCACTCCTACAGCTTCCTGCGCAACTCGGCTGCGTCGTTCGTGTTCGACCAGCAGTACGACGACTATCGGCTCTTCGAGCTCGGCGCGCTCGGGGCCAAGCAGGCCGACCACTATTCAGTCTCAAGCGAGTTCAAGCTGGCGCAGCATACCCGACTGTCGCTTGAGGGCTACGAGAAGGACTACTCCAACCTGCCGACGTGGAAGACCGACGACCAGGGCGAGCTGTATGACGCGGCCAATTTCGGCTCGGGGTACGCACGCGGAGTCGAAGCGGTGCTCGAACAGTCGGCGGTCGGAGGATGGAGCGGCTGGCTGACCTACGCGCTCTCATGGTGCAGGAAGCAGCAGGGCACGGACACGACGCTGTACTGGGACCGGTACGACCGCAGGCACTCGTTCAACCTCCAGGTTCAGAAGACCTTCGGGCCGGAATGGTCGATAGCTGCGACATTCCACCTGAACACCGGCGCGGCTTACACGCCGCTGCTGTACACTCAGTCGCCGAATCAGAGCAACACTGCGGACGTGCGCCGCGGCCACTCGGCCTACGTCATCGAAGGGGAGAAGAACTCGGCCCGCGTGCCGGTCTATCACCGGCTGGATTTCAAGTTCTCGTACGAACTGCCCAAGCTGCCGCTCCACCCGCACATGTACATCGAGATCATCAACGTGTACAACCGGCAGAACGCGTACAACCTGATTCAGTTCGAAGACCGGAACGGCAACATCGTCACCGGCCAGTCCACCGGCATCGCCTTTATCCCGCTCATCGGCATCGGCGGGAGGTTCTAGGAGTGGCCGGATGCCCCAAGCCTCGAGTGCGGGACCCCAGAACCGACTTTGAGCTGTCTGTCACCCCGAGCGAACGAAGTGAGTCGAGGGGTCTCTCAGGCGAGATTCCTCGACTCCGGCGAGGACGCCTTCGCTCGGAATGACAGCACCTATCGTGTGAGAATCGTAAGCCTGCTCGGCCGAGCCTAGTCGTGCAGATTTGCGGCCCAACGTGGGATTCAGGGCGGGAATGGCAGATTGACGTTGGCGGGTGCTCGGCATATAATCGAGCCTGACCAGATATGATGGTATTTGAGTGGAACGAAGATAAGGCTGGCGCGAATGTGCGGAAGCACGGTGTTACGTTCCATGAGGCAGCTACCGTCTTCGGTGACCCACTCGCGGTTACCTTTGCAGATCCCGACCATTCGGTTCGGGAGCAACGCTACCTGACTCTCGGCGTGTCCCGCTTCGACCGGCGCCTCGTCGTCTCGCACGTTGACCATGGTGAGCGGGTCAGGATAATCAGCGCGCGCCTCATGACGCGTTCAGAAAAGAGGATTTATGAAGAAGGTTAAGAACACAGACATCCGTCCTGACTACCGGCGCGAGGACCTGGGGCCCGGCGTTCGAGGCAAGTACCTGCAGGCGTATCGGTCCGGGAACAACCTGGTGCTGCTCAGCCCGGACGTTGCCGAAGCTTTCCCGACCGATGACGCGGTCAATGAAGCCCTGCGCGCATTTGCCCGCGTCGCGCGGAGGACGATCCCCAAGACCAAGCGAGCGGCCAGGCGCGAGCCGGCAGGCCGTCAGTAGCCCAGGGCGCCGGCAAGGCGTGGACCTCGGGACCGTTCTTGGCCGGCGACCGTCCTACTACAGGAATCCCGAATCGCCGAGATTATCAACGTGTACAACCGGCAGAACGCGTACAACCTGATTCAGTTCGAGGACCGGAACGGCAACATCGTCACCGGCCAGTCCACCGGCATCGCCTTCATCCCTCTCATCGGCATCGGCGGCAGGTTCTAGCGCCCACCCGTTCCGGCCGGGCGCCGGACGCGGTTCGACGCGAATTGGGCTTGACATGCCTGCGCCGAATCCTAGAATCGAATCATGACAAGAGCGATTTCGGTCCTCTTGGGATTGGGGTTGTTGGCCGCGACCGGCGCGGCTGCTGACTTTCCGCGTACGTTCCAAGAGCACGCGGCGGTGCAGGAGTCACTGGCGCGGGTGCATCCGAGGATGCGGGCGAGTTGGCTCAGGGAACGTGGGATTGAGGACCCGTACTACACGAGCGTCAGGATGCCGGATAGCGGACAGAGATTACGTGAAGTGGGCCGTTGGTCATACGGGCCGTCGTATGACGTGGATGGCAGGGTTACCGCAAGTGAGACGTTGGTGGCGCTGGCACGCGGCTCGGGCGTGAGCCTGCTCAGGTTCAGCAGGCAGGACTCGCTCTCAATCGAACTGCTCTCCGACATCAACGCCGAAGGGCTGATGTGCCGCGTGAAGGTCGTGGACACGCTCCTCTACGTCGGCTCAAGGGGTGGGCTGGAGGTCTACAACATCGCCGATGAGCAGAATCCGGTCCGGCTCTCTTGGACGCCGATTCCATTGAACGACTTTGCCCTGCAGGACTCGCTGGCCTACACCATCAGCGGTGACGACTCGTTCCGCATCTACAACGTCTCCAATCCGGCCAGCCCGGTCTGCCGTGGAGCCTGTCGGGATTCAGGCGACCTGGTTTCGGTAGCGGGCAACGCGGCCTTTGTCGGCGACCGCCGGGGACTGTATGTGATTGACGTCAGCAACCCGGTCGCGCCGCGCCGCATCGGCGCTTGGGGCAGCGCCATAGAGCAGGTGCTGGCCAGGGGAAATCTCTGCTACGTCACGACGTTCAATCCGAACCAGACCGGGGACATTACGTTCAGAATACTCGACGTTACCGTGCCCGCCAATCCAGTTCAGATAGGCTCCTTGGACTCGACCGGCGGGCATGATGTACACCTCCTTGACACGCTGGCCTTTTGCTCGGGCGATGCGGATGTCAACTGGTTCAAGATCGTATCGCTTTCCGACTCAACGCGGCCTCATGTAATAGGCGCGGTGGGCACGCCGGGCTGGAGCTATGGCATCTGGGCAAGCGGACTTGCCCAGTCGGCGTTCGTCGGCTGCCACTGGAAGGGATTGCAGGTCTACGACACTCGGAACACATCACAACCAGTCCGCGACACCGGACTCCTCGGTGCCGACATGGCAGTGGATGTCGAAGTAGATGACGGCAAGGCTTATGTCGCAGGCTACAAGTCTGGGCTTCACATTCTCGACGTCAGCGTGCCGTCACTGCCAACTTGCCTGGGCTGTTACGACTCGGGTGGCACCGTCCGTTCTGCGACGGCCAGAGACTCGTTCGCGTACGTTTCGTGGCCGTGGCCCAGAATGCTCACTCTTGACGTGACCAACCCGCATCGCCCGTTGCGCGCAGCAGGCT
Source organism: uncultured bacterium (assembly GCA_964626085.1). Classification (GTDB taxonomy): domain Bacteria; phylum Hydrothermota; class Tepidihabitantia; order Tepidihabitantales; family Tepidihabitantaceae; genus UBA2258. The sequence continues at coordinate 1,494 of CAZVCQ010000229.1, read as the reverse complement.
GCGATGGCATGTTCGCTTATCCAGAAGACATGGTCATTCGCGACAGCTTCGTCTACTGCGCCGAGATGAACCGCTTTCAGATCGTAAACGTTGCCCGGCCCCGCGAGCCTGTGCTGGCGGGGAGCTGCGTGATAGGCGATTACACGTGGGATATGGACATGGAGAACGACCTGGCCGCTTCCACTCATGTGCTGTCGCTTCAGCTCGAGGACGTGAGCCGCCCCGACAGCCCTCGCGTTGTGGGGTCGTGGTCGGGCGGAGCCAGCGGCGTCGACATAGTCGACACGATAGCATACGTCGTCGCCCCGTACACCGGCTTGGTCGCTCTGAATGTTGCCCGCCCGGCACAAGTTCAGACAATAGACTCGCTCTACTTGACAGACACCATCTGGTGGAATGACGTTGTGGTCGTCGGGTCGCTTGCGTACGTCGGTGGTGAACGAATCTGGGTCGTAGATGTCACGGACCCTCGGAACCTGCGACTGGTCCCAGGAGTCTCCTGGACCCCACCGAATCTCGTGCGCAGGTTGCAGTATGCACGGCCCTATCTGTATGCCGCCTGTTACGAGGCAGGGGTCTGCGTACTCGACACGGTATCGGTCGCGGTCGCGGAGCAGCCGATCACGCGTGCTCGGACACCGATGCTCACGGTGACACCCAGCGTTGTAGCAGTCCACGCCGTCGCGCACATTGACGGAGTGGTCGGCTGGGTGCGCATCACCCTCTACGATGCGGCAGGGAGGGCGACGTTTGTCCTCCGCGTCAAGGCCGACTCCGTCAAGAAGACGGTCGACCTGCCGGTGGCGAACCTGCCGCCTGGCGTGTATGTGGTCAGAGCGGAGTGGTCAGGAGGTAGTTGTTCTCAGAAGGTAGTGAAACAGGCAAGGAGGCGCTAGATGATAGCGAGAGTTGTACTCGTTCAACTCGCGGCCGTCGCGTTGGCGTGTGCGCTCGTCACAGCGTATCACGTGGAGTCGAAGACCGCGGCTATGTCGGGCAAGGCCCGACCAGACCTCGGCGTCAGCGAGGTCATCACCTGCAACTTCGATGAACTGGACAGCGCGTCGGGAGCCTACGTCGAGTTCTTCGTAGGCAACCTCGGTGCGAATCCAGCCAACCAGTTCAAGGTGGATGTGTATGAGTACCCGGACGGAGTCCTTCCGATTGCTTCGCATAGCGGCAAGGCGGCGCAGCGTGAGCACACTTGGCTCAAGCTGCCACTGACTGTCGCATCGGGCTACTCGTTCACCAAAGGCAAGCAGTATGAGTTTCGCTTCACCCGCAGCGGGTCGGACAGCATTCAGTTCTACTATCAGGGCGGGAACCCGGCCCTGTATGACCCCTACCATTGGGGCTGGATGCGAGTCGGCGGGACGGAGGAAGTCTGCATGGACCTCTGCGCCTGGGCCCACGGGCATCCGAAGGTCGGCGGGCAAGCGCCCTAAACCCGACATTGAGCCGCGGGATGGGTGGATTTCGGGGTCGATGACCTGT
>CAZVCQ010000228.1:0-5478 GCA_964626085.1 uncultured bacterium | reverse complement strand
GGTTCGACGTCAACGTCGACCTCATCAAGCCGCGCATCCCGTACCGCGAGACGATATCGAAGAAGTGCGAGGCCCAGGGCCGGCACAAGAAACAGACCGGCGGCCGCGGCCAGTTCGGCGACTGCTGGCTGAGGCTTGAGCCGGTCGCACGCGGTGCCGGGTTCGAGTTCGTGAGCGCAATAAAGGGCGGTTCGATCCCGACCAAGTTCATCCCGCCGATTGAGAAGGGCATCGTTGAGATGATGCAGAAGGGCGTCCTCGCCGGGTATCACATGATGGATATCCGGGCCGTGGTCTTCGATGGTTCCTACCACGACGTCGATTCCTCGGACATCGCCTTCAAGCTCGCGGGCAGTCTCGCGTTCAAGAACTGCTGCGAGAAGGCCGGGCTGGTCCTGCTCGAACCGATCATGAACGTCGAAGTCACGGTCCCGGACCAGTTCACCGGCGACGTGATGGGCGACCTGAATTCCCGCCGGGGCCGCATCATGGGCATGGAAGTGAAGGGCAACATGCAGGTCATCAAAGCCCAGGCCCCGCAGGCCGAGATGTACAAATACTCCAACAGCCTCCGCTCGATGACCCAGGGCCGCGGATTCTTCTCGATGGAGTTCTCCCACTACGAAGAGACCCCGCGCGAAGCTGCCCAGAAAGTGATTGACGAGGCCAAGCGCGAAAGGGAAGCCGCGCAGAAGTAGCGCGGCACTCAGGACATCAACCGGCCGGGCTTCGTGCCCGGCCGGTCAGCTTGTGGCCTCTGAGAGGCAGTCGGACAGACCAACATGGGCGGCTGAAGGGCACGGAAAGCACTTGCCATAGAGAAGCCGTCTGCAGGTCTGCCCGGAGACAGATTGCGTGTAGCCAACCACCCTTGTTTGACTGATGGCCGGAGGTGGATAGACTGGTACGTTGGTCCATTTCCTCGGGCAGACCTTCAATACGACGACCTTCTGGGTCGTCGTGGCTGCCTGCGGCCTACTGCTCGCGGGCACCATCGTACTCATCCTGTACAACCTTAGTCCCAGCCGGCGGTGGACGAGGCTGGTCGCGCGGAGTCGGGAAATGATGCGACGCGACATGGACCGGATGGCGGAGTATCTCGACGGGCTGTCCCGGTCGGTAGCCGCGGTCAGGCAGCCGTTCGAACTCGGCCGTGCCGCCATGGCTAAGTGCGAATGGGAACAGGCAATCGGGCACTTCCGTGAAGCGATGATGCAGGCGCGTGGGGGCGAGATCGTCGCCCTCTTCAACCTGACCGGGGTGTGCCGCTATACTCAGGGCCATCTGGATAGGGCGCTCGCGGACTTCGAGGAGTCGTCCCGGCTGGCAGAGCAGTTCCAGGACGTAAATGGGAAGGCTCCGGCCCTCGGCAACATCGGTGTCATCTGGCACGATAAGGGCGAACTCGACAAGGCACTCCAGTACAAAGAGGAAGCGCTGGAGAAAGCCCACGGACTCGGGGACCAGTGGGCCGAGGGGCTCTACCTTGGCAACATCGGGAACATTTGGCACGACAAGGGCGACCTCGACAAGGCGCTTGAGTATCATGAGCAAGCGCTGGACCTTTCACACTCCCTCGGTGACAAGTGGGGCGTGGCGAGCGACCTGGCCAGAATCGGGAGCATCTACCGCGACAAAGGCGGGCTGGACAAGGCGCTCAAGTTCAAAGAGGAGGCGCTGGCGATGGCCCGCAAGATCGGGTATCGACTGGGCGCTGTCGAGAACCTCAGCGAGATCGCGAGCATCTACCACAGCGAGGGCAGATTCGACAAGGCGCTGGTCTACGGAGAGAAGTCGTTGGCGCTCGCCCGACAAACCGGGTACCGGGTGGGCATGGCTACCGAATTGGGCAACGTCGGTCTCATTCTGAAGGACAAGAAGAAGTACGAGGAGGCCGTACCGAAACTCGCGGAAGCCCTGACCATCCTGCTGGCCAGCGGAGTTGCCGACGGCCCGCGGCAGGTCCTGACCGGCCTGGTCCGGTGCGAGAACAAGCTGGGTCGGAAGCGAGTAGAGCAGTTGTCCAAGGAAGCCGGACTCGACGACCGGAGCATCGTCGACATGTTCGACCGGATCGACCAGATGCACAGGATAAGGCCGGGACTGAAGCGCAGACGGCCGGCCCGATCCCGTACAGCCGGCCGATAGCGAGCGACCCGGTCACGGCCGGGACGTCAATTCCTCAGGGAAGAACAGCCAGCGGCTGACGGCTTGCGGCACGCAGCTCGCGGTTCAGGATGCTCTGCCGCAGGCAGGTGCCGTCCGACGGCTCAACCGGGGTCTTGCGGCTCGTCATTGAGAACATTCGGGCTTCAATCGTCATTGGCCGCAGCGGCCCCTGTCGGACAGTGCGAGCCACGGATTTCGGGATTGCCCGCTCGCGGGCCTCAATCTACAATGCCTCTGGGTTGGGTGTCCCGAAGCTTCCCGCAATAGAGTGCCTGTCCCTAATTCTCCCTGCCTGTCTTCGTAGACACAAGCTCCTCGATGAGCAACCAGCGTGGCCGCCCGCCCCAGATCAATTGCCTTTCCGTTCGTACTAAGCCTACGCCGTCAACGTACCATCGTACGTCGCGCGCTGGCATGATCTTGCCACATGCGATGACAGTTGAATCCTCGACGCGCCAAGCTTTCGGGTAGCTCCCGGCCGGTACGTTGACCGACTCCTGCCTGACAGCCCATGACCAAGTCGGTTCCCACGTTCGTTTCCACACGCGGCCGGACCGAAACGGAAGCATGAGTTCCGTGCTGGCTTGATCAGATGTACGTCTGCGCCAGTAGAGAATCAGGCTATCCACTTTGTCTGTGTACAGAGTATCCGTCTTCGCGGCGGTGTCTCTTGCTGACCACGTACGTTCGGTCTTCGCGTTGTACTGGACGCGACGCCGGAGCGCCCATGCCTTTCGTCCGTCCAGCGTCGGCAGTCTTCCGATGCATCTGAGTTCCGTGGTGTAGGCGGCGGCCGTAGTCTCGACTCGATCCGGTTTCCGACTGTAAGCAGACCACAAGCTGATCTCGGTCGTCGTATACTTCCACTCGTAGCCTTTGCCCAAAGGCGAGTAGTTCTCAAGGCAATAGGCTGACCTTCCAGTGCCACCAACCAGCATTCCGAACGCCAGTACTACAGCGGCGGTCTTCACGTTTACCTCCCTGCTTGTTCTCTTGGACCGACTGCGCCTCGTCCCTAGGCGACCCTTGTCTTGGCCGGTCCCCACTACCGGCGCGGAGAGAGGCGGGGCAAGTTCGCGACGTCACTCCGCCCACTTGAGAGCCGCCTGCCCCGGACACGACTCGGGCATGGGTCAATTCTATGACTGACGGGGAGGGATGTCAAATCGGCGGGCGGAATCTGCCAAGATGTCCCGAAGCTTCCCGTAATAGCGTGCCTGTCCCTGGTTCGGCCCCTGGTTCGGCCCTAGGGTTGCGTGAGCGCGCCAGGGACAATATGGACGGTGCAGGGATTGGACCAGTCGCCATACCTGTTTTCGACTGTGAACCAATCCAAGTGCTGACCGGCGTACAGGAATTGGCACTTCACTACGTAAGTGCCCGGCTCCGTGTAGACGTGTTCGTACGGGAGGCCCATGGTGTACCCTCCGTTTATACTGCCGTCGTCCCAGTCGAAGTAGGTCACAGCGGTGATTCCCTCGTTGTGCGGGTCTGCGGACGTCGCCGTGAATACTGTCGCGACGTGAGTCCAACCCGTGTCCGGGCCGGTAAGAGTGGGGGTTGGCGGCTTGGGCACGGAGTGGCAGCCCGGCATCAAGGCTGTGGACGCGAGCATGGCGGCCACGCAGAACACTGCCTGCATCCTGTTCATGCGGTCCTCCTTATGTTCAGCTTCGTCATACGAGCCTCGGTCAAAGCAGGATTATAGAAGTCGCGGGCGGGGATGTCAAATCGGCGGTCAGGGACCGGGAGTCCGGTGCTGCCAATCTAGAATCGTCAATCTAGAATCTACAATGGGTTGGATGTCCCGGAGCTTCCCGCAATAGGGTGCCTGTCCTTGATTCCCCTCATCGGACCTAGCCCGCAGGTTTGTGTAGTCGGGCAATCTCGCCGACGAGTATATAGGCCTCGACTATCGCGAGTCGGGCCTCCTCGGTGGAAACAACGGCGTGCACGCCTTTGCATGCCTTGTCAGCGGCCGCGTCCAACCTAGAACTGAGATGCTCCAACTCCGCCGTCAGAATCTCTCCCGTGCTGTCTGACCCAAGTCGGCGCTCTGCGAATGCCATGAGCCTGTTCCTGTAGTTGTCTGTTCCGACCTTCCGGCGCTTGCCTGCGTGGTCGATCCAGTCCTCGTCCGAGGCCGGGAACACAGCGTCGGCGACAGCAACCATGAGCCGTCGGCAGGATGTAAGAGCCTCGGCCGATGCCTCTGGGGTACCTTCGGCCATTCGCTCAGCTATGGCCACCAGCTTCTCTGCCGCGTGAGGGCAGTGTGTCCGCACGAAGGCGTCAACGTCGCGGCGGAGTCCGTCGAAGATCGACTCTGCTACGTCTCCGAACTCCAAGGCTATCAGCGCATCAGCAGCGTAGGCGTGAATCGCCGCCCTGAGAGACGAAAGGAACTGCACGTTGTTCAGATAGACTCCCTGCATCGCACCGATGTAGGCGGACTGCCGCATGCGCAACTCCGAGGTCGCCCTCGCCGCCACGAAGTCCTGAGCGGCTGTCCCGGCAGTCTGGGGCAGCGCCTTCTCAAAGCACTGCTTGTTGGCGGCGCATTCCGCCTCCAATCGTGGTAGGCTCGTTAGGAAGTACTTTCTATCACTCGTGACTCTACCTGCAGTTTGTGCATACCGAAGGCAGGTCCCTAGAGCCTTGAGATCGAGCCCGCTTTTATACCCGGACGTTTCCATCTCAAGCCAGGTCTGAGCCTCCGAGTCACGTAGAAGACGAGCAAGGCGCGAAGCTTGGAGCAGGTGCCGTTCGATCGGCAGGTCGGAGGTCTCCATCTTCTGGAGCAGGTCAATGGCGACTGCCCGCGCCTCACACAGCCTTGATGTGCCGCTGCTACTCACCAACTGCCCCTTCGGGAGAAGAAGAAGGAATCCGGGACACGCGACACACTCCGCGCTGCTCGTCCTGCCCGCCAGCCGATTCAATCATCGCATCGATTGTAGGCCGGGTCGGGGTCATGTCAAATCGGCGGGTTGACTTTTATGAACCGCGTGACATGGGCTGCAGGGGCCGGGGACTAGGGACTATGGACCAAGGACTGGCTCGGACGATGGACTCGCGCCGCTGGCGCGATGGCAGGGGAGACGCCGCCCGCGCGTCGGCCTCAAGTAGAGAAGCCCTACCGCCGGGGTTCCTGGCCAATCTCACCGTTATCCTTAACCCAATACGACATCTTGGGTTCTATTCGGCAGATGTCCCACCTTACGTGAGGAATCCACCCGTTGTTCATTCTCAGCAGACAGAACTGTCCTTGGCGTCCTGCCCCCTGTTTGGGGTCGCCGTCGAGGACTT
>CAZVCQ010000227.1:0-5487 GCA_964626085.1 uncultured bacterium | reverse complement strand
AGGCGCCGATAGCGCAGGTGCCCAGCCCCAACGAACCGCACTGCAGGTAGACGTTTTCGGCTGAGTGGCCGAGGTCCATGCAGACGTAGCGCTGGCGACCACGGTCCCCGTACTTGCCGGTGTTGCGACTGAACACCGCCGAGTAGACGATTGACGCTGGCGCATCCCTGACGCAGGTCTGGGACGCCGCGGCACGGAAGAGCGCCGGACGTTTGTCGCCCGCCGCGACCAAGACCAGGTCGTGGGTCTCGGGCCGATACCGGTAAACGCCGGGCGCCAGGCCGGTGACGTTTCCCGCCACGACGTCCAATTCGAGCGGGTAGAGAGCGCCGGCAGACGGCGCGGTCCTGAGCCCGCCGCGCAGTTGCGGTACGTTGGGAACCGGCTGCGTGATGCCATACGCCGCCCAGAGCAGCTGCGATACGTCGGCCAGCGTCAGCGGCGCGTCGGCATACTCGCGCACGGACCGGCGCTGTGCGAGGCACTTCTCGACCGGCACCGCGCCGTCGAGCGCGGGCGGCGGCAGCTTGACTGTTTTGGCGGCCGCGAGCCCGGAGTCGCCAGCGACGGCCGCGGCGACGAGGATTGCCGTGAGTAATAGGAGTTCCACTGTGCTCCCTTCAGAACAGGACGTTAACAACATTGGTTCATTGCAGCGCCTTAGTCGTGGTGCTGCCCACGTCGGTCATGCAGAACTCGGTCGGGTCGGGTGGAAACGGCTTTCCGAACATGCGTACTTCCGCTTCAGTATCGGCCAGCCACGGCAGCTGTCAAATGCTGTCTGCGCGGCGTGCAGCTTCAACTCGCTGGCCGGCGGGGATTCGAAGCCAGAACTTCTTCCCCGGGCGTGGGGCTGCGACCTAGACTCGCGGACTACAGCGGAGGAACCGCTGGAGCAGCAGGGCTCCGGTGACGGTCATGACGACCCCGACCGCTCCGGCGAGAACAGCCAGCCTGACCAGCATGTCCGAGGCAAACAGGTAGCCAGCGGCAACCGCCACGGCCGCGATCGCGACGTAGAGCAGGAACCGGGGTGACCGGTACCACCAGGTGAGCGAGACCAGCAGCCCCGACCCTCCCAGCGCGGCCCAGACCGGAGCATGCTCGAAGAGCGGACGCAGGACGTTGATGTCGGCCAGTGCGGTCAGCAGTAAAACGACCACCCCGAGCAGCGATAGCGCGGTCAATACTACCAACGCGAACCTGATTTCCCTGGTGGGCTTGTAGCCAGGGCAGCCGAGCCGCGGGTACGTAAGTCGTTTTCGGGTCGGTTCGAAGTACAGCGGGAAGAAGATGGGTACGATAGCCGCGAACACGGCCGGGTTGCCCATGACCCGCCACCCAGCGAACGCCAGTCCGGTAGTTAGCATCAGGGTAACGCCGGCAAACAGGTCGAGCATTCCGTCCCGGTTGATAGCTGCTCTGAGTTTCTCCTCGGCGTCAATCGTCGTTCCCTCGCTTATCATCTCGAAGATCCCCTTCGTGCGTCATCGCGGGTGCCAGACTTGTCGGCCTGTTTGCCGTGGTCGTCCGGTTCAGGCCATGGCCATTGCGGGAGGGGCAAGCAGATCACGTTATCTCCTTTTCGGTTTCCTGCCGGTTCGGGATGCCTGTTTCGGATGGATGAGCCAGGCCTCCGGTATGCTGCTGACAAACGGCTCGAATTTCATGTAGCGCCGCATCAGCCGTTTGATCTCAGCGTCGATCATCTGGCCGTCGCGGCCCTTTGCTGCCAGTTGGATGACGCGGGTGAGGATGAACTCGCTTGCCATGCCGTTGAAGTCGAGCATGGCCAGGTAGGGGTTGCGGCACCACGTTGCGGCGTGGACCCCGGTCCCATCTTTTGCCAGGAACGCCTGGACCGACTCCGAGCAGTCGGCGACAACGTTGAGCCAGTCTCCGTTCCAGATATCGAGCTGGGGCGCTCCCGGTGAGGCTTCGAGGACGTCGCAGCCGGGGATCGAAGCCGGGGCATACGGCTTGATGAAGACGTCGACGCCCCGTTGCGCAGCGGAGCGGGCATCCTTCTCCAACTCGCCGAGCGGGCCGGGGAAGGCGTCGATCAGCACGAGCCACCTGGCCTCGGCAATCATGGTTCGGCACCGCTCGTACACCTGGTCGGTGGTGGCGAGCCGGAAGATGCCGTGCTCGACCGTCTCGACCGCCACGTCGGCCAGCATCTGCTCGATCTCCCGCTGCTGCGCATCCAGGGTACGGCGTTTGGAGTTCAGGTACTCGCGGACGGGCAAGGCGGCGAAAGTCCGGCTGCCGGAGCTCTCATCGACCACGACCGCGCCCTTGGCGAGCAGCGCATCGAGCGCCTTGTAGGTGTTGGGCGGCGGCTTGCCGATCAACTGCGCCACCCGGTAGGCGGTGGCGCCGGGCTCCCGGAGCAGGGCGACATAGGCCGTCGCCTCCAGGCCGGTCAGCCCGATGCCGACCAGCAGATTCTCGGCGCGGTGAGTCTGGTTCTTCACTTGGGCCTCCACATTGTTAGTCAAATACTAACAATGTGACGCCAGCTGTCAAGAATTTGTTGCGGGTCGCGGCGTGCGGACTTCAGGTCGGTCGAAGCCGGCGCCGGTCAGGCCAGGGGCTGGTGGTTGTCGGGCGTATGGGGGGCGAGCAGGCCGAGCGAGTCGAGCATGTCGTGCACGTGCGCCCGGATGGTGTCCCGCACGCGGCGGTACTCGTTCATGCCCTTGCCGTAGGGGTCAGGAATCTCCCAGCGAATTTCCTTGGCGCCGGGAATGAACGGGCAAGTCACGGTGCAGCCCATCGAGACCATATAGTCGAACCCGCCGGCGGTGACGTCGCGGAAGCCCTTGGTTCGCGCCGCGGAGATGTCGATGCCGATCTCCTTCATTACCGCGACGGCGTTAGGAGCGACCATTTCTGCCGGACTCGAACCAGCGCTCTCGCATTCCACGTCCCTGCCGAGGGCTCGACAGAAGGCCTCGGCCATTTGGCTGCGGCATGAATTGCCAACGCAGGCGAAGAGGATCTTCATTGCAGACTCCTCACCCTGACCCTCTCCTCAAAGAGGAGAGGGAACTCAAGCTCGCCGTCCCATTTCTATGGGGCACTTGCTCGGCTGGGGATTGTCTTCTCTTCCTTCTCCCTCTCCCTTGAACGGGAGAGGGTTGGGGTGAGGGTGAATCCACCACCTATTTGGCGCCGAAGCGGCCGTTGTTCTTGCGGTCGTGGCGGAACTTGGGCCAGGACGACCCGGCCAGCGTGCTCGTGCCCTTGAGCGCGTAGAGGTAGCCGTCATTGCTGACGAAGTAGATCGTCCCGTCGGGGCCGATCGTCGGTGATGACTCGATGTCGTTGTCAACCTCATACTGCCATATCAGCGTGCCGTCGGGATTCAGAGCACGGAGGTAGTTGTCGTCGGACCCGAAGTAGATCGTGCCGTTGGCATTGATTGCCGGCGAGGAATTGACCTTGTCGCCGGTCACGTACCACCACTTCGTCGATCCGTCAGGATTCAAGGCATATAACAAGTGGACGCCCGAGCCGACGTAGACGGTGCCGTCAGGCGCGATAGCGGGAGAGGATTGGACCTGGCCATTGGTCAGGACGGACCACTTCGGTGTGCTGTCCGGATTGAAAGCATACAGGTAGTCGTCGTCCGCACCGACGTATACGGTGCCGTCCGAAGCGATGGCCGGCGATGACTGAACCTCCCTGCCGCACCTATGGTGCCACTTCAGGTTGCCGTCCGAGTCCAGGCAGCAGAAGTAGCGGTCGTTTGACCCACAGTAGACCGTGCCGTCGGCCGCGACGGCTGGTGAGGAGTAGACCGCGCCTGATGTCGCGTAACTCCACTTCAGGGTGCTGTCCGGGTTCAGGGCGCGGATGCTGTTGTCGCTTGAGCCGAAGATGATTGTGCCGTCCGCCGCAATGGCCGGGGACGACGGGACGTTGCCGCCGGTCGCATAGCTCCACTTGACCGTGCCGTCGGGGTTGAGGGCGTACAGCCGGTTGTCGTATGAGCCGACATAAACCGTGCCGTCGGCCCCTATGGCCGGGGATGACCGTACCACACCGCCGGTCTGAAAACGCCACTTGAGGGTGCCGTCGTCGTTCACTGCGTACAGGTAGTTGTCCTGTGAACCGACGTAGATGGTGCCGTCAGGGCCGATGGCGGGCGACGAGTAGTTGCTCGTCGGTGCCCCTTCCTTTATCTGGTAACGCCAGATGCGCAGCGTGTCTTTGGGCCGGACACGGATAGTACGGGCGTCCGACCATGAAGACAACGCGTTGCCGGTGTCCTTTGCCTGGGCTCTCACCTCGTAGGTGTCGGGCACAGACCAGGCGTGGCTCATCATCGTCGTCTCGCCCGCCGCCTTGAACTGCCCCCACCCGGAAGTGTCGCCGTCGCCCCAATCGAACCGGATTGCCACGGGGAGGTTTTGGGGATGCGTTGCGGATGACGTGAATTCGTAGGTTGAGTCCTGGCCGCCTCGATACGGCCCGTCCGGAGTTGCCGGCTTGTTGGGCGCGGAGCGCAGTATGACCTCCACCGCGAGACCGTCGGACCAGTCGGTGCTGTGGAACTCCGGGTCTCTTGCCTGGGCCTTGACCTGGTTGTTCCCGATTTGGGACCAGGCGTAGTTCATCGCCACCGTTTCGCCGGAGGCGACGAAAGGGCTCCAGTCGGAGGTGTCGCTGCCCCAGTCGAAGCGGATTGACACGCTGTCGCCGAAGCGGTCGGTAGTGACGCTCTTGAAGGTGTAGGTCGTGTCCTTGAAGCAGAGGGTGGGACCAATCGGAACGGCCGGTACCTCGGGACGCGGCAGCACCTCCACCGCGAGCGCGGCGGACCAGTCGGAGGTCGCAAGCTTCCGGTCTCTTGCCTGGGCCATGACTTGGTAGGTCCCGGTATCAGCCCAGACGTGACTCGATGTCATCTCGCCCCCGCTTAAGGACCAGTCCGTCCAGTCGCCGATGGTGGAATCGCCCCAGTCGAAGCGGACGGCCACATTGTCGCCGTTAGGGTCGGTGGCGATTACCGCGCAGGTGTACTGCTTGTCCGTGTACCAGTTGGTGGCACCGGTCGGGGCCTGCGGTATCTCCGGCGGGCGGTTCTTGCAGGACGAAACCAGCAGGGCGGAAGACAGGAGGACTACGGCGACGACAATTCTTGGCATCAATATCTCCTTGGAGCCCGTCCGGGCCTTATCGGGTTCACCACAGCAAAGATACTACAACAGCAGTCTGTATGTCAAGCCGGGTCGACTGTCCGCAGTTAGTCAGTGCTAGGAGCGTCTGTCGCCCGCCACCGTCGCGTCCGGCGCAGTCGCTTGTTGCGTCGACAGAATTCCACCATTTTGACCTTTGATATCTGCAGTTTGCAGTTTGAGTTGGCGGGCGAAGTCCGCTAACGTGTCAGGAATCGCGATTGCGTCGAACGCTATTAGGTAACTCTGGGGCTGTTGAAAAAGCCTTGACACCTTGCTGACGGTTGGTGCGTGTAATAGT
>CAZVCQ010000226.1:0-5503 GCA_964626085.1 uncultured bacterium | reverse complement strand
TGATCGCGAAGTGGGTCGCACGGGGCCTGACGCAGTCCGTGCTGCAGGCCATCCGCACCGACGTGTTCAACGTCGCTGCACCCATCGCTCCGTAAGCGAAGGGTCAACCGCCAAGCGGTTGGTAAGGAGAGACTGGCGGGCCGTCCTGGCCCGCCGGTCGTATTCAGTGGAGTCTCGGTGATTCGCCGAGCGGATTCCCGACGCGCGGCGCGGCTGACCGGTGCTGGGTTTCTTGACTGCCGTGGATTCCGGAGTTAGAGTGGCGCGTGAAGTTGGTGCCCGGTCGCCCGGCCAGGATTCTGTTCCTGCTGGCGTTGCCGCTGTTGCTCGTGCCCTCGATCGCTCATGCGTATCTGGACCCGGGTACGGGCAGCTACGCCGTGCAATTGCTGATTGGCTCCTTGCTGGGCGGGCTGTTTGCTGTTGGTCTGTTCTGGCGCCGGGTCGTGGCTTTCTTCAAACGTCTCTTCAAGCACGGGAGCAGTGACGAAGGCAGCCGGTCCTGAGCGTCCGGCGCCGCGCCGTCTCAAGGGACGCCGGTCCGGAGTCCGACCATCGGTGAACGAAGAACGAGCCAACCCGGATCGAAGCCGTCGCGCGCTGCCGTTTCACCCGGTCCTGTTCACGGTGGCACCGATTCTCTTCGTCTACGCCTACAACTGCGCCAGTCTCCCGATCGCTCCCCGCGAGCTGTTGCTGCCGATCGCGCTCTCACTGGCCGTGACCGCAGTGCTGTGGACCGTCCTCGGGCTCTTGTTCCGCAGCGCGGCGCGGGCGGCGGCGGTCGTGTCACTCTTCCTCGTACTCTCCTTCTCGTACGGGCACATCGCCGGGGCATATATGCCCGAGGTCTTCGCAAGTGCGGAACTGCTCCTGGGCTGGATGGTGCTGATGGGTGTCGGAATCTGGCTGGCGGTCCGGCGCCGGAGGGGTGCGGTTCGGGGTCCGCTGTTCGGGGTCACGGTCCTGCTCAATTCAATCGCGGTCGGCATCCTCGCCGTTGTCCTGGTGGCAGGCGTGCGGGCATTCGCCCATCGTCCGCCGCGCGCTGAGCGCGCTCCCCGGCCGGACCAGGCGGTAGCCGGCGCGGACTATCCCGACATCTACTACATCATCCTCGACTCCTACCTCCGGTCCGACGTGCTGAAGTCACGCTACAATACCGACATCAGCGCGTTTCTCGATGAACTCAAACGCCTGGGGTTCTTCGTCGCCGACCGGGCGCGTTCGAACTATGCCTGGACCCATCCATCTCTTGCTTCGTCGCTCAATTTCACCTATCTGGACAGCCTGGCCGAGGCGGTCGGGCCGGAGTCCGACAACGGCGGCCCGCTGCTCGGGATGATCCAGAACAGCCGCCTGGTCAATTTCCTCCGGCGCCGGGGCTACACAATCGTGTCGTTTGCGTCGGGCGACGTCGGCACGGACATGCTCGACGCCGATGTCCGCTTCGCCCCCCGCTGGTCTTTGACTGAGTTCCAGGGCATTCTGGTGAATACGACCCTGCTCCGGGATATCTTCATCCTGATGCACCGGTCGTCGGTCGACCGGCACCGGGACCGGGTGCTCTACACGCTGCGGAACCTGCCTGAAGCCGGGCTCGTCCCCCATCCGGTATTCGTCTTCGCCCACGTCCTTTCGCCGCACCGGCCAATCATCTTCAGAGCGCCGGGACTATCCGGAGACATCGGGGCCTACGGTGGCCAGGTGCTCTATCTCAACAATCTCCTCGAAGATGTCGTGCGCAGGATCCTGGCCCGGTCTCCGCGACCGCCGGTCATCATACTCCAGGCCGACCACGGGCTGAGGGAGAAAATCACCTGGGGCGACTCCGCCCGCAGCCAGTTGCAGGAACGGCACGCCATCTTCTACGCGGTCCACCTGCCGCCGCCCCTGCGCAGGGACATGACCCAATTGTCCTCAATTGGGATCGTGTCCCAAGCCGGAATTTCGAGCGCCCCGCAGTTGTACGACTCCATCTCTCCGGTCAATACATTCCGGGTTGTCCTCAGTCGCTACTTCGACACCACGATGACGCTCCTGCCGGATCGAAGCTACTACTCAATATTGAAGCATCCGTATCACTTCTACGACGTGGACCGGCCGGAATCCTATCCGGTCACAAGTGGGCCGGCGGAACCCGCCGGGCTGCCGTAGCGCCGACGCCGCAGTTCCATCAACTCCCCCGCGGCTACCGGGGTGGGCCTCCCGTCTTGCGCGACCGCGGGAATGACCTAGAATGGCGCATGCAGGCCAGCCAGAGGCCGCCTCCGAACGGAACGCAGACCGACATGACGCACGGGGCCGGGCAGCGGAGGCCGTGGCTGGTCTTCAGCGGGGCGGCACTGGCCGCGCTGCTGCTCTACCTGCCGACCCTGCGGTACGGCTTCGTCTGGGATGACCACGAACTGATTCTGAACAACCCGTTCCTGGACCGGGCGACCCCGGTCGAGATCTTCACCAAGGAGTTCTGGAACAACCCGGACGTGGAACGCTCTGCGGCCTCCATGTCCTACTACCGGCCGCTAACCAATCTCAGCTTGTACGTCGACCGCAAGGTCTGGGGACTCCGCCCGACGGGCTACCACCTGACGAACATTGTCATCAACGCGGCGGTCGTGTTCCTGATGTGCCTGCTGCTCTGGGAGCTGTTCGGGTCGGTCTGGCTGGCCGGGCTGGGCGGCTTGCTGGTCGGGATTCACCCGGCGATGAACTGCGTCGTCACGTTCATCTCCAATCGCACCTACTTGCTCGCGCTCTTTTTCTTGCTGGTGGCCGGCTACGCGCTGCTGCGCAGGCACCGCGGCCGCGCACGCTTCTGGACGACGCTGTTCGGCGGGTCGCTGCTGCTTGGCGCGCTGGCGCTCGAGGCGTCGCTGGTCTTTGTCGCCCTGTCCGCAGCCTGGCTCCTCGCAAACCGGACGCGCTATCGCCGGCTCTCGGTCTGGATGGCCGCGATTGCGTTGCCGATGGCGGCATATCTGCTGCTCCGGCTCGGCATCGCCCGGGTTCCGTTCACGGGTTCGGGTTTGGTCATGCACTTGGCAATCACCGAGCCGCTGCGCATCATCAATGCCTTCGGACAGCAGCTGCAGCTTCTGCTTTTCCCGTTCAACCAAAGGGTCATCTACACCCCAGCCGAGCCGTTCACCAGTTTCTCAGCGTATACGATACTCGGGTTGCTGTTTCTGGGCCTGCCGCTGTACGCGGTGATTCGGCTCGGGCGTTCGACAGCCCGACACCGGGATACGCATGGCGCAGGCTCGCACCTCAAGCCCAGGCACTCCGCGCAACCTGAGGTCGAAGCCGGTCGCTTGGGCTGGTATGGCTATGTCTGGATGGTGCTGTTCCTGCTGCCGTTCGCGCACCTGGTCTTTCTCGGGCCGGCAGGCAGGATGCTGTACCTGGCCGCACCGGGGGTGCTTGTCCTGCTGGCGGCGCTGTACCGGGCCACCAGCCGCAAGCGGCTGACCACCCGCATCGCTTGTGGCGCGATTCTTCTGTACACGGCACTCTTGACGGTGCAGACGCTCCGGCGCAACCCGATCTGGCGCGACGAGCTGTCGCTGAACCAGATGATGGTGAAAGAAGCCCCGGCGTCGGCCGTCGGCCACCTGAACTACGGTTTTGCGCTGGCGGACGCTGGCCGACAGGAAGAGGCGATCGAGCAGTACCGCATCGCGGTCGGCATCAACCCGGATTACGACAGGCCGCACCTCAGCCTTGCCTTCGCCCTGATCGACCGAGGAGACCTGCCGGGCGCGATTCGGGAACTGCGCGAGGTCGTGCGGCTCCGACCCGGGTCGCCGAAGGCGCGGAACGACCTCGCGGTGATCCTGACTCGCAACGGCCAGCTCGATTCGGCAATCGCAGAGTACAAAGAGGCGCTCAAGCTCGACCCGAATTCGGAACTGACGCTGAACAACCTGGGCTACGCCTATATGGAAACCGGAGACTTCCAGCAGGCGATCGCGTTCCTCAAGGCGGCGCTGCGGCTCAATCCAGGTTTCGCGAGCGCGCGCGCCGATCTCGCCGCAGCCTACCGGGCAGCAGGCATGCCGGACTCGGCAGCACTGGTAGAAGGTGGCAAGTAAAGAGTAATGCGGTGTAGGCGCCCTCGGCGAGTCGCGCACAAGTCTTCGACGCCGCAGGTCCATTGACGCTTCGGTCCGAATTCAGGGGGGGGCCTTGCCCGCCCCGATTTCTCCCAGAACAAGTCTCGCGTTTGACTTGCCTGAGAACTGAGTCTATCCTCTCACCAAGATGGAGCAGCCAAAACTCCTGATTGCGGGCGAGTGGGTGGCGACCGAGAAGGCCCTGCCGGTCATCAATCCGTACGACGAATCGGTCATCACCGAGGTGCCGGTCGCGACCGAGGCGGCGGTCGACGCGGCAATCGTTGCGGCCGAGTCCGGCGCCGCCGACATGCGGCGACTACCCGCCCACACCCGCTCCGCGATTCTCGCGAAGGCCGCCATGCTGCTCGAAGAGCGGAGCGACGAGTTCACCGAGTCAATCATCGCCGAGGCCGGCAAGCCACGCAAGTACGCGGCGGCCGAGGTCGGACGGGGCGTCGAGACCCTCCGTTTTGCGGCGGCCGAGGCCCTGCGCATCCACGGCGAGACCGTGCCGATGGATGCCTCGCGTGGTTCTGAGAGCCGCCGCGGGTTCTTCATCCGCGTCCCGCTCGGAGTCATCGCCGCCATCACTCCTTTCAACTTCCCGCTCAATCTCGTGCTGCACAAGGTCGCGCCCGCACTGGCCGCCAGCAACTCCGTGGTCCTGAAACCCGCGACCAAAACTCCGCTCACCGCGTTGCTGCTGGGCAAGACGCTGCTCGACGCCGGCCTGCCCCCGAAAGCGCTCAACATCATCGTCGGCGAGGGCGGCACGGTCGGCGCGGCGTTGGTCCGTGACTCGCGCATCCGCATGGTCACGTTCACCGGCAGTCCGCCGGTCGGCGAGACGATCAAACGCGACTCGGGCCTGAAACGCGTCACCCTCGAGCTCGGCTCCAACTCCGGCGCCATCGTCGACGAGACCGCTGACTTGGACAAGGCGCTTGCCCGCTGCCTGGTCGGCGGTTTCTCTTTCTCCGGCCAGGTCTGCATCCACACCCAACGGCTATACGTGCACGAGTCCATCACCGAGCAGTTCGCCGCCCGCTTTGTCGACGCGGCCGAGAAGCTCGTCTGCGGTGACCCCTCGCTGCCGGAGACGGACATCGGCCCGATGATTGACCGGCCCGCGCTCAGCCGAGGGCTCGCACTGGTCGAAGAAGCCCGCGCCGCCGGGGCGGAAGTCATGTGCGGCGGCACCGCCGAAGGGACCGTGATGTTCCCGACCGTGCTGCTCGGGGCCAGGCCGGAACTGCCGGTCGTGTGCGAGGAGAGCTTTGCGCCGATCGTCACCATTCACACCTTCCGCGACTTCGACGAGGCGATAGCGCTGTTCAATCAAGGTTCGAAGCTGGGCACCTACGACTACGGCCTTGGCTGCGGCG